>NZ_JADYXG010000036.1:0-13607 GCF_015864415.1 Pseudoalteromonas sp. SCQQ13
TAGTGAAACGAAACAGCGCCGATGATAGTGTAGCATTTGCTATGTGAAAGTAGGACATTGCCAGGCTCCAAATTGTAAAAAGCCCGAATTTAACGATTCGGGCTTTTTTACGTCTGCAATTTAATAAATAGCCAAAAACCCATGCGTACTCAGTAGTGGCCGCTCCTGCACATCCTGTGCTCTACGGCATTTGTATTCCTCTATATCAAACAAAACAGCTCGAAGGCGAGCCCCGCGGAAGGCCGCCCCGACACAAAGAGTGTTTAGCATTTGCACTGTGACTCTCCACTGCTGTGGGCACCACGACATTCTACTGCGTTGTCGCTACGAAGTAGCGCGCCGACCCCAAATCGAGAAAGCCCGATTGAAAATAATCGGGCTTTTTTACGTCTGCAGAAAAGTGAAGTTTAAGCTGGAAAGTACTAGGGGTAGTCTCAATATTGTGAAAGAGCGCAGTTTTAAGCTAGTGCGTAGTTGGATTTATTACCAAGCCATCTACTTATAAGTACATCTACTTGTTTTGGGTGCTGTATTAGCATTTGCTGCGCTATTGGCCTGACTTGATTTAAAGTGTGTTTGTCGCGGGTTAGATCGGCAATTTTAAATTCAGCTAAACCGGTTTGTTTAGTGCCGAGCACTTCACCAGGGCCGCGGATCTCTAAGTCTCGCTCAGCTATAACAAAACCATCGTTACTATCTCTTAACACGCCCAGACGCTTTTGTGCTGTATGTGAGAGAGGTGCATGGTATAAAAGTACACAATGCGAAGCGGTAGCTCCACGCCCTACTCGACCACGTAGTTGGTGTAATTGTGCTAAACCTAAACGCTCAGGGTTTTCTATAATAATCAAACTGGCATTAGGTACATCCACTCCTACTTCAATGACTGTGGTTGCGACTAAAACATGAATATTACCAGCTTTAAACTCACTCATAATGGCTTGTTTTTCTGCAGCTTTCATCCGTCCATGTATAAGGCTTACGTTTAGCTCTGGTAAGGCTTCTTTTAATTGCTGCGCGCTATCTTCGGCGGCTTGGCATTGCAGCACTTCTGATTCATCAATGAGCGTGCATACCCAATAAACTTGCCTGCCTTGCTCATGGCAGGCTAATTTAACGCGCTTGATAATATCGCCTCGACGAGTGTCTGGTAATGCCACTGTTGTTATGGGTGTTCGACCCGGTGGTAATTCATCTATTACAGAGGTCTCTAAATCGGCGTAAGCGGTCATTGCAAGTGTGCGAGGTATAGGTGTTGCTGTCATGACTAGTTGATGTGGGTAACAGTCGCCAAAGCGGCCTTTTTCACGCAGTGATAATCGTTGATGAACACCAAAACGATGTTGTTCATCGATAATAATAAGCACGAGATTATGAAATTTCACCTCGTCTTGAAATAACGCATGAGTGCCGACGATCATTTGCGCCTCACCGGAGGCTATTTTTTCAAGTGTAGCTACACGTTCTCTACCTTTAGTTTTACCTCCAAGCCAGGCAACTGTAATACCTAATTGGTTAAACCAGTTATTAAAGTTAATCCCATGCTGCTCGGAGAGAATTTCGGTAGGAGCCATTAAAGCTGCCTGAAAACCTTGTGCTATAGCAGTCAATGCACTTAATGCTGCTACTAATGTTTTACCTGAGCCAACATCGCCTTGTACTAAACGCATCATAGGGTAAGGCTGTTGTAAATCACCTTTAATTTCGGTGACTACACGACTTTGTGCATTGGTTGGATCAAAAGGGAGTTGCGCTAAAAATTGGCTTTCTAATGCGTTGTTAGGATTTAAGCTGACAGCTTTAACTTGTTGCCCTTGTTGGCGTATTTTTAACAAGCTGAGATTTTGCGCTAGTAGCTCTTCAAAAACGAGCCGCTGCTGAGCCGGATGAGTACCTTGTTCAAGTGCAATTACGTCTATGTCGTTAGGCGGGCGATGTAATAATAGTAAGGCATCACTTAGCCCTAAATTAGAAGGTTGCCATTGCGCTGGAAGCAACTCCTCTACTGAATATTTTTGCAATAGATTAATAGCTTGATCGCTAAGTGCTCTAATTGATAATTGCTTTAAACCTTCAGTGGTTGAGTAAACCGGAGTAAGCGTTGTAGCCGTAGGCTGCTCATTGGGTGTGTCGCTTATGCTATATTCCGGATGACTCATTTCAAAGCCTACACGGCCACGGCGAACTTCACCAAAACAACGTATTATTTTTCCTGCACTGAGGGCATTTTTTTGTGCCGCGGTAAAATTAAAAAATCGTAGTGTAAGTCTGCCGGTGCCATCGTTTATTTGGCAAACTAGCATGCGCCTTTTACCAAAGGTGATCTGGCTTGTTTCAATTGTTGCTTCCACGCTTACATGGCTGTGTAATGAAAGCTCGTTTATAGTATAAAGCCGGGTGCGGTCTTCATAGCGAAGAGGTAAATGAAACAGCATGTCTTGTACTGTAGAAATACCTAGCTTTAGCAATCGCTCGGCCATTTTAGGGCCAACGCCTTTGAGTTCTGTTATTGGGTATTGGCTTAAGCTAGGTTTAGACAAGGTGGGCTCAAATCTTATTATTTGTAAGTGAGTTAAGTGTACTTATAGTGCGACGTGGCATCAAGCATGTTTTAAAGCTTGCCAAAACTGTTCATCAGCCACTATTTCACCGTGCTCATCGAGTGGTGGGTAGGGAAGCTTTTTTAGCTTACATTGCCGAGCAATAATAGGGTGACACCCTTCAAAATAAATGGGATGTTTAATTTCATCACTCAGCATATTGCGACTATAAAGGCCTGCAAGTTCGCGCTGACGTTGAGCTTCAAAGAGTATTAATGCAGCTGCAACGGATACATTAAGTGATTGCACCATCCCTTGCATGGGTATAATAATGTTTTGATCAGCGTGTTTTAAAGCTTGCTCTGAGATCCCTGTTTTTTCTTGGCCGACAATAATGGCGGTTGGCTTAGTATAGTCTATTTCTCTAAAATCAACGGCATCGGTTGATAAGTGAGTCGCGAGTATTTGTATATCGGGATTACGAGCACGCATGGCTGTTGCCGCATCGTCAATATTTTTATGTAAATGTGTTTCCAGCCAGTTTTTACTACCACCAGAGGTATTATTAGTAAGCCATTTTTGATTTTCTGGCCATACGGCATGCACATGATGACAACCTACGGCGTCTGCACTTCTTACGATAGCGGAAAGGTTATGGTGTTTATGTACGTCCTCTAAACACACTGTTAGGTCAGTTTGTCGGCGCGAAAGTACGTCTGCGATTCTTTGATAGCGAGTTTGCTGCATGATTATCCTTTTTTCAGTAATTATACGAGATTTTTAGTGTTAAGGCATTACTGTGCGGCTAATTGGATTTTGTAGCGATATAAGAGTTTCCGTTGATTGGATAGCTTCAATTGCTTGTATTTTATTTATCAGTACATCTTGCAGATGATCGATTGAGCGAGTCATTACTTTGATAAAAATACTGTAGTTACCTGTGGTGTAATAAGCTTCAACAACTTCCTCTAGTGCTTCTAGTTTAATTAAGGTTTGCGGATAGTCGCGTGCACTATTTAAATTAATCCCAATAAAACAGCACACGTCATAGCCCAACTGCTTGGTGCTGATAGTTAACTGAGTTCCTGTGATGATCCCCGCTTGCTTCATTTTTTCAATACGAACATGAATTGTGCCGGCACTCACATTAAAACGTTTTGCTAATTCTGCGTAGGGTGTGCGTGCATTGGCCATTAATGCATGCAGAATCTGTTTATCGAGATTATCGATTTGATAATTTTCCATTACCTTTACACTCTTTGATTATTGAATCTTAATGTTTTATAGCATTTAATTGATGCTTTTAATATATTAAAGCTATTTTTATTGTGGGTTATTGAATTAAATAATTAAATTGTTACGATAACCATATTGAAGCGTTATTTAAGACGCAATGAGTTACGAAAGTACAATAACTGGGAATGAGGCCAATTATTATGAGTTCACTTTATGTGCAGCAGCAGCAGCAAATAAGTCAAGTTAAGCATTTTTTTTCACAGCAACTAGAGCAGCAATTAGGATTAATAGAAGTACAAGCTCCTATACTTGCTCGAGTGGGCGATGGCACTCAAGACAACTTAAGTGGCCATGAAAATGCGGTAGCTGTAAATATAAAAGCTATTCCAGATAGCCGTTACGAAGTAGTGCACTCACTTGCAAAGTGGAAACGTAAAACATTAGGAGATCATAGCTTTTCTCATGGTGAAGGCATTTATACACAAATGAAGGCGTTACGCCCAGATGAAGACTCGTTGAGTCCTATTCACTCAGTATATGTTGATCAATGGGATTGGGAAAAGGTGATCTGCCAAGATAGCGAGCGCACACTAACTACACTTAAACAAACAGTTGAAGCAATCTATACCGGTATTAAAAAAACGGAACAATTTGTTAGCGATAAATTTGGTATTACGCCATTTTTGCCAAGCAGTATTACATTTGTACATAGCGAAGAGCTGCGAGAAATGTACCCAGATTTTAGTGCTAAGCAACGAGAAAAAGCGATTGCACAAGAGTACGGGGCGGTATTTTTAATTGGCATTGGTGGTAAATTGAGTGATGGTAAAATTCATGATGTAAGAGCACCAGACTACGATGACTGGTCAACGCCAACCTGTGACAAATACGCAGGATTAAATGGTGATATTTTAGTGTGGAACCCATTATTAGAAGACGCATTTGAGCTATCTTCTATGGGGATCCGCGTTAGTCCAGATGTGTTGCAAAAACAATTAAGTATGACGAGTGACGAAGACCGTTTAGAGTTTGATTGGCATAAGGCATTAATACAAAATAAATTTCCGCAAACAATTGGTGGTGGTATTGGTCAATCTCGTCTTGTTATGTTGTTATTACAAAAACCACATATTGGCCAAGTACAAGTGAGTGCATGGCCGCAACAAACTCATGCTGCATTTGATGGCTTGTTATAAATAATAAGGCCAATTAGCATAACTGCTTGGGCAATTTAACAAATTTAAATAGCCCCTTAGTTAAGTAGGTTGATTTAATGAGTGCTTCAAAAGCACTCATTTTTAATGCGTTTTAAATTCTACCTCAATTTTATTATTTTGTAGCTTTACACTACACGGAGGATAAGTTCGCGTTGTTTTGAGTACTTTATCAAAAATATGTATCACTACACCTGAATGTAAAACACTGTTAACTGCTAAATTGGCATTATTCAATAAATCATGTAAATTATTTTCTAGGTTTGATAAGCGCTTTTCTAACTGCTCGGCTTGTTGGCAGTAATGCTGTTGAGTCGCGCCAATTTTCCCAATAAGCATATTCTTTTTTTCTATATCCTTAAGTAAATCGGCTTTTTCTAATGCGGCTTGTAAGGTATCAAGTTGTTTATCGGTATTTGCTAAGTCTTGAAAGCAATTATCGGTATCAGCAGTGATTTCGGCCCCCGATGCAGCTAAGTTAATGACCATTTTTGCCCCCGATTCATTGCCTATTTCCCCAGCAATAAGGGTTGTTGCATTTAGCACTTCTCCGCCAAACAGCCTACCCTTGGGGAGCTCTGCTTGACCAACTTGTAGTAGATTAACAGCCTTAATTGAGCAGTGACTTGCTTGGCGTTCAATGAGTATATTAGTTGCTTCAAGGTAGCTATATTGTGCATGTGAAATATAGATGTCACCTTTGCAGTTGAGCGTGCAAGAGAGTGATTTATCTTCAGGTTTATAATGGCCAATAATCCCTTGTTTTACGGTAATGTTACCATCGGCTGTTAACTGTGCAGACTCAACAGTACCAAAAATAGTAATATCGCCTTTAGCCTTTACTCGCATACCTGGCTCAATGTTGCCACTAACAATAACGCTGCCATTAAAATCAATATGACCACTTTTTACTGTAACTTCCGATATGGTAAAAATATCATCAACACGCATGCCATTATTTATTTCAACCGGTACACCAGCAATAGTAGAGACAAGTTCAAGTGGGTTAGATTTTGATATTTCAGTGCCTTCACCAGAAACTAAAGAAAGTATCTCGCCTGATTTAGCTGGGAGTAAGTCGCCAAGTACATTAAACCCTTCTTTTCCTGGCGTGGCTGGTTGCTGGCGAATAAGTGTTTCGCCGGGGCTTACACTGGCTAATTTACCAAAGTCGCGCATATCAACACTGCCATCATCTTTTAGTTTTGGTGTTTTTAGACGATCTTTAAGGGTTTTTACTAAAGTATTAAATTTAGTATCTTGGCCATCAATAGGTAATCTGCCTTTAGCCAAAATGCCTTTAGTTGAGCTTCCGGCAGGCATTTCAAATTGTTTTTGCAGGAGTTTTTCTAAAAAAGCTTGTTTATAACCTCTTGCTACTCGCGCTTTTACCAGCTGCATTTTTGCATCATCTAAACTAAGAACATTACCGCCTTGAGCTAGTGTTAATTCGCCAATAGCGAGCATTTTGTCATCACTAATAGTCACGCTTAATATTGCATCGTGTTTAGTTGCTACTACTAAGATAGGCTCAGGGTTTTTACTTTTAAAAAAGTTATTTATAGAGTCATAATCTATTTTACAATCACAAAAATTCGACTCTTCTAGTGCTTCAATTATAAAAGCGGCTGAAGGGGGCGAGTGCTTACCGATATCAAGTAATACATTTCCATTATGAGCAAGCTTAAACACGAGTTAATCCTTTTTACTATCAAAGTTAAGTTTGTTTATATGACAGAATAATAGAGTGCTAGAAATTTACTTTTGAGTCAAGAATTGAGGGTAATAATGCGCAGGAAGTAGCAGAATAAGAGCTATAGCTTTGGCTATAGCTCTTAGAATAAATTAGTTAGTTGAAGGTAACTCCATAATTCCATCAATTTCAACTTGTACATTTTTAGGTAAAGCTCTTACACCAATAGCTGCACGGGCAGGGTATGGTTTTTTAAAGTATTGGCTCATTACTTCGTTAACTATTGCAAAGTTAGATAAGTCGGTAAGGTAAATATTCACTTTTACTAAGTCTTGAATTTGACCACCTGCTTCTTCACATACCGCAGCAATATTTTTAAATACTTGGTGTGTTTGCTGCGCAAAGTCTTCTGATATGACTTCCATCGTCTCAGGTACTAAGGGTATTTGACCAGATAAATAAACAGCAGTGCCTACTTTAACTGCTTGGCTATAAGTGCCAATTGCAGCAGGTGCTTTGTCGGTAGAGATAAATGCTTTATTCATGTGTTTCCTATTTTACTTTTTACGATAGACCTTTTGCACATCAGGCATCACACGAATGCGACGCATAATATTAGCAACATGGATACGGTTTTTAACGGTAATCCCTAAATCTATCACGTATAAATTACTTTCTTTTTCATCGGTGGCAATTTCTACAATATTAGCTTGTGTTGTCGCAACCACATTAGTTAACTTAGCGAGTGCACCTTGGTGGTTAATAATTTCAACACGTAAAGCCGCAATATATTCTTTTTCAGGGTTGTCATCCCATTTAACCACTAAGTATTTAGAGCGATCATTTTCCCACCCACGAATGTTTTTACATTCTTGGCGATGAACTGTTAGTCCTTTACCTTGGCTGATGTGTGCAGTAATAGCATCACCAGGAACAGGGCGGCAGCATTTAGAATAGTTAACCAGCATGCCTTCAGTACCAATAATGGTTGCCTTAGCTTGCTTGGCAATATTGGCTACATCACCATCCTCGTTTTGCAATAAACGTTTTGCAATTAGCATACTCATTAAATTTCCAGAACCAATCTCAACTAATAACGCTTGTACTGTAGTGAGCTCATGCTCTTTAAGTACTCTGTCGATATTTTCTTGGGCAATACTGTCGAGCTTACTTTCACCCAATGCAGAATCGAGTAAACGTCGGCCTAAAAGGAGTGCTTCTTCGTGATGCTGGCTTTTAAGGTAATTACGAACCCCTAAGCGCGCTTTACCTGTAACAATAAAGTTTAGCCAAGTTGCATTAGGGTGAGCGCCAGAGCTGGTAATTATTTCTATCGTTTGCCCTGTATCAATTGGTTTACTCAACGGGTAAGGTTTGCGATTAACACGTGCGCCAACACAAGTGTGGCCCACGTCAGTATGTACCGCATAAGCAAAATCAACCGCTGTTGCGCCCATAGGTAGCTCAATAATACGACCATCAGGTGTAAATACGTAAATTTCTTCAGGGAATAATTCAGTTTTTACATTTTCAACAAACTCAAACGACGAGCCAGCGCTTTGCTGTAACTCTAACAGGCTTTGCATCCATTGGCGTGCACGTTGCTGTGCAGTACTTCCAGCGCCACCATCATTTGCTTTTTTATACATCCAATGTGCAGCGACCCCTTTATCTGCCATATGATCCATGTCATGGGTACGGATCTGAATTTCAACCGGAATCCCATGCGGACCCACCAAAGAGGTATGTAAAGACTGGTAGCCATTTGTTTTTGGCACGGCAATATAATCTTTAAAGCGTGTTTCAATTGGTTTATATAAATTATGCGCTACGCCTAAAACGCGATAACAGATATCCATAGATTCAACCGCGATTCTAAACGCATAAATATCCATTACTTCATTAAATAGCAGCTCTTTATTAAGCATTTTTTTATAAATGCTATAAATATGCTTTTCGCGGCCAGACACAGTTGCCTTTATTCCTGATTGCTCAAGACGCATTTCTATTTCGTTTTGAATGTTAGAAATAACTTCCTTGCGATTACCTCGTGCTTTAGCTACTTCAGATTTAAGTGCACGATGACGCATCGGATATAAAGCCTGAAAACCTAAGTCTTCTAGCTCATTTTTAATATCATGAATACCTAAACGATTGGCTATTGGCGCATAAATTTCTAATGTTTCGCGGGCAATACGGCGGCGCTTATCAGGGCGTAGTGAGCCTAATGTGCGCATATTGTGCGTACGATCGGCAAGCTTGATTAAAATAACCCGAATATCTTGGGTCATTGCCATAATCATTTTGCGGTAATTCTCAGCTTGGAATTCTTTTTTATCTTTAAAGCTAAGTTTATCGAGCTTACTTACCCCTTCAACTAATTCAGCAACAGTATCACCAAAAATTTCAGCTAAGTCTTGCTGGCTAAAATTAGTATCTTCAATAACATCATGCATCAACGCAGCCATAAGTGTTTCATGGTCAAGATGCATACTTGCAAGAATTTGGCTTACTTCAACAGGATGAGTTATGTAGGGCTCGCCACTTGAACGAGTTTGTCCTTCATGGGCCTCTCGGGCTACCACATAGGCTTTTTGCACCAGCTCAACGTCGGCGGCTGGCAAGTATTCTGAGATTTTCTTTTTAAGACCTTCAAAAAGATACATTCACACTCCAATGTTCTTGTGAAGCAAATAGGAAACGGTAAGTTAAGAATATACGATGAAAAGACAGGATTGCCAACGGCTAGTGAAGAAATACTGCGCCGTTGGCTAAAATCAGACCGGGAGGTCGATTATTGGTTGCCACCAACAATAGCAGCAACAGCAGCTAATTCAGCTGCTTCTTGATGTTGTTGCTCTTCACGATCAATAACGTCCATTGATGAGCTATCTACCAAACCTAATTCAATTTCACGTAAAGCAATTACCGTAGGCTTATCGTTTTCAGGGTCTACTAGTGGTCTTTTACCACCAACAGCAATTTGACGGGCACGACGGGCCGCAACTAAAATTAAGTCAAAACGATTACCAATTGCATCTACTGCATCTTCAACTGTTACGCGGGCCATCTCAGCACTCCAAAATAATTTAAAAGCAAAGGCGTAGTTTACTGCAAGCAGCCTGTTTCGCCAATAGCCAGTGGTTAATTTTTATCTGTTTTACTTGCTTAATAGCAATATAAGCAAAGCTTACATTATTTAAGTAAGCTATTTAGTAAACTTTGATGACGAACGCTTTGCATTTTTAATGTTAAACGCTGCGCCATAACAATTGTTTCTATGTCGGTTAGTGCAGTATCAAAGTCATCATTAACAATTACAAAGTCGTATTCGTTGTAATGTGACGTTTCTGATTGCGCTTGTGCCATACGCCCAGCAATAATTTCTTGCGAGTCTTGGCCACGGTTATTCAAGCGTTGCTCTAGTTCTGCTTTTGAAGGCGGTAAAATAAAAATAGTTTGTACACTAGGCATAATTTTACGCACTTGCTGCGCGCCCTGCCAATCAATATCTAAAAACACGTCAATACCAGCATCTAGTTGCGACTCAATAGCTTGTTTTGATGTGCCATAGTAGTTATCAAACACTTGCGCCCATTCAAAAAAGTCATCTTTAGTTATGAGTGCTTTAAACTCATCGGTTGATACAAAATGGTAATGTACACCATTCTCTTCACCAGGTCGTTTAGCGCGAGTCGTGTGTGATACAGATACCTTCATATCCGTATGCTTTTTCAATAACGCATTTATTAAGCTTGATTTACCCGCTCCCGATGGTGCCGATAAAATAAATAAGTTTCCGCGAGTTTGAGCCATGTTTTTCTCTATCTAAAATAAATAGGCTTGAGTTATAAATAACTCAAGCCTTTAATAACACTATTGTACTTTAATTAACCCTTAATGCTCAAGTTTAAGGCTTGAGCATTAAAGCATTACTCAATATTTTGAATTTGCTCACGCATTTGCTCAATCAGCACTTTCAGCTCTACAGCGGCAGTAGTAATGTCACTATTGATAGACTTAGATGCTAATGTGTTTGCTTCGCGGTTAAACTCTTGCATCATAAAGTCTAAACGACGACCACATGCCCCGCCTTTTGTAAGAATTTTTTTGGTTTCTTTAACATGCGACTTTAAGCGATCTAATTCTTCAGCCACATCTTGCTTTTGAGCTAAATAAATAAGCTCTTGTTCAAGGCGTGATTCGTCAATATTAGCCGTTAAGTCTTCGAGTTTTTGCGCTAACTTTTCGCGCTGCCATTTGGCAATTTCAGGCATGTGCGTTTCTACAATAGCTACTTGCTCTAAAATAGCTTCAAGGCGAGTAGCTATCATCTCTTGTAGGTTTTCACCTTCATCACCACGTGCAGATTTAAAATCTTCTACTACTTGGTCAAAGCCTGCAATAAGAGCAGTATTTACACTATCCATATCAAGCTCTTGTGCTTCCATAACACCAGGCCAGCGTAGTATATCAACTGGGTTAATGTCACCATCACTGTGTTGTTGTACCCACTTAGCACTATTTATTAGCTGTTCTGCAAGTGCTTCATTTATTGACAGCTCGCCAACATGCGCAGGGTTTGCTACAAACTTTAAGAAAACTTCAACTTTACCGCGTTGTAAATGTTTACGTAAGCGCTCACGAATTACTGGCTCCATGCCACGAAATTGCTCTGGGGCACGAATAAATGTTTCAAGGTAGCGCTGGTTCACTGAACGAACTTCCCAAGTGCCGGTGCCCCAATCGCCTTTTATTTCGCGACGCGCGTAAGCAGTCATACTGTGGATCATGGATAGTTTCCTAAAATTAATAAATACAATATTACAATGATTATACCGTAACACTGCTTAAGCTCTAGGGAAAATTTAATAGACTGAATATTTTACAATCAGCATGGCATCTACACCGACATGCACTTATAATGTCGCAAATTCTGAATTAAGGGGATCGTCAATGCGTCCAAGCGAAAGAACAGCTAACCAAATTAGACCTGTTACATTTACACGTAATTATACTTTGCATGCAGAAGGCTCAGTACTTGTTGAGTTTGGTAATACTAAGGTGCTTTGTACTGCCACAGTTGAATCGGGTGTACCTCGTTTTATGAAAGGCCAAGGTAAAGGTTGGATCAATGCAGAATACGGTATGTTACCGCGTGCAACGCACACACGTAATGCCCGTGAAGCGGCGCGTGGAAAACAAGGCGGTCGTACTATGGAAATTCAACGCTTAATTGCGCGTGCACTTCGTGCTGCTGTTGATTTAAAAGCGCTTGGCGAAAACACTATTACTATTGATTGCGATGTTATTCAAGCTGATGGCGGAACACGTACCGCATCTATTAGTGGTGCCTGTGTTGCATTAGTTGACGCACTTACGCATATGCGTGCTAAAGGGATGATCAATTCAAACCCACTTAAATACATGATTGCAGCAA
This sequence comes from Pseudoalteromonas sp. SCQQ13, assembly GCF_015864415.1. Classification (NCBI taxonomy): domain Bacteria; kingdom Pseudomonadati; phylum Pseudomonadota; class Gammaproteobacteria; order Alteromonadales; family Pseudoalteromonadaceae; genus Pseudoalteromonas; species Pseudoalteromonas sp. SCQQ13. The sequence goes on from NZ_JADYXG010000036.1 coordinate 12,124, forward strand.
TTTCGGTAGGCATCTATAAAGGCCAAGCCATTAGTGATCTAGAGTACATAGAAGATTCAGCAGCAGAAACCGATATGAACGTCATTCTGACCGAAACCGGCAAAATTATCGAAATTCAAGGAACTGCCGAAGGTGAACCGTTTTCGTTCGACGAACTCGATGAGTTACTTACATTAGCTAAGCACTCTATTCGTGAAATTATCGACGTACAAAAGCAAGCATTAGCATAACGCAAAGGATCACTGTATATGAAAGATTATCAAATAGAGTTTATTGAGTTCGCTTTAGAAAAGCAGGTATTAAAGTTTGGTGAATTTACTTTAAAGTCAGGCCGCACTAGCCCGTACTTTTTTAATGCTGGTTTATTTAATACAGGACGAGATTTAGCGCGTTTAGGCCGTTTTTATGCTGCAGCATTAGAAGATGCCGCCATTGAGTACGATGTATTATTTGGCCCTGCTTATAAAGGTATTCCTATTGCAACGACAACCGCAGTTGCTTTAGCAGATCATTACAATAAAGATGTACCTTATTGTTTTAATCGTAAAGAGAAAAAAGCACACGGTGAGGGTGGCACATTAGTAGGCTCTGAACTTAAAGGTAAAATCATGCTAGTGGATGATGTGATCACCGCCGGCACTGCTATTCGTGAGTCGATGGAAATTATCGCAGAGAATGGCGCAGATCTAAGTGGTGTATTGATCGCCCTTGATCGCCAAGAAAAAGGTAAAGCCGAGTTATCAGCTATTCAAGAAGTTGAACGAGACTTTAATACCAAAGTCATCTCTATTGTAAAACTAGCAGATCTAATTAGTTACCTTGAAACCCAAGGGACTATGGATCAGCATTTAGCCTCAGTTAAAGCTTACCGCGACCAATATGGTGTAGCGTAAATAAAAGCCTCGCAATGCGGGGCTTTATTTTGACCTTCATTTATAGAGTTTATTAATGAAAGATGTATTAAAACCAAATGGCCTCGGTCTCAAGCGTGTTTTTAAAGCAAGCTATTGTTCGTACCTTGGCTTTAAAGCCGCGTTTAAAGAAGAAGTCGCATTTAGACAAGAGCTACTCCTATGCATTATTTTGTTACCACTATCATTTTGGTTAGCTTCGTCATTACTTCATTGGGCACTACTTGTTAGTACGCTACTGATTATGCTTATAGTCGAATTATTAAACTCCGCAATTGAAGCCCTAACCGATCGGGTAAGCACAGAGCGGCATGTATTATCAGGTAGAGCCAAAGATATGGGATCTGCAGCAGTAACACTTGCATTGTCGATCGTCGTGATCATCTGGGGCATTAGCCTTTATATAAAGATCGTTTAACCCTACTTTTAAATATGAGAAGGTATAAAAATATCTTTAGTTGTTAATAGCTTGCTAGTTATGTTGTATTTTTAACATGTTTAGCTCAAATACTCAGCGAACAGCAGTTTATTTCAAGTTTTCTTTAAAAAACAGTTGATCTGTTTTCGGATCTC
>NZ_JADYXG010000037.1:0-9100 GCF_015864415.1 Pseudoalteromonas sp. SCQQ13
CAGGCTCCAAATTGTAGAAAGCCCGACTAGAAATAGTCGGGCTTTTTTACGTCTGCAGAAAAGTGAAGTGTGGGTGAATAATGTACACAAGTCTCCCGCGTATGTTGGGCGAGCGTAGCGACACCCTACACTCAAATCATAAAAACATCATCACTAGCCAATGAGTTTAGTGCATTTGCACTGTGACTCTCCACCGCTGTGGGCACTTACGACATTCTACTGCGTTGTCGCTACGAAGTAGCGCGCCGACCCCAAATTGTAGAAAGCCCGAATTTAACGATTCGGGCTTTTTTACGTCTGCAGAAAAGTGAAATGGCTTTATGAAGAAAGTTGCTTTGCGAGTATGTTTGTTGTGTTTCTAAACTGTTGTTCTAATTGCTTTTTGCCGCTGAGATTTAAATTTTTAATAAGTTGCTCATCGGTATGGTGTTGTAAAACTGTTTGAATTAAAAGTTGCTGCTGATTGGCTGCTATCCTAGTAATTATAACAGGATTTTGGCTAATTAAACGCCAGAGAGTGGGGGAAATAGTAAAGCGGTTACTGCTGAGTTGCTGTGTAAATAACCTTAACGTATCAGAAGCTATTACCTCATCATTAAATGAGCGCAGTAATGTGCTAACCAGTTGCCATTCTAATGACTTAAAGTGGCTTAATAGGCCATAAAACAGCTCGTATTGAAACTGTTTAATCAGTGACTGTAAACTTTGTTGTGGTGCATTAAGAGATTTAACAACTAAAGTTGCGTGCTCAGCAGTGCTTTTGTCGCGTTGGTAACCTAATTTAACAGCATTAAAGCCTAGGCTTTGCCAAAATTTTAGCAATTGTGCAGTGGCACCAAAACTAGCACCAAACCAAGTACATTGTTCTTTTACTTGTGACTCGCTATAGCTCAGTAATGCTTTTCCTAGGCCACAATTATGTGAGCTTGGATCAATTGCAATACGGACAACTCGCGCACTTAAATGAGTTAAAAAATCACTGTTAAAGCTCAGTTGTGCAAGTGTTTGCGCCATTAAATGCCCTTGTGGGCGGCGCTCACCATTTATAACTTGCTCAGTAAGTTCTTCACTTAAACCGCCTTCTATCGCGATTAAGCATACACCCACTAATTGCTTGTCTATTTTGCTTATAAATATGCGTTGCGATGGCGCATCTAACAACTGGCGTAAATCATTCACACTACTTTGATAATGAGCAAATGCAAGTAAAGCAACGACTTGGCACAATAGTGCTTCATCAGTTACGAGTTGTTGCTGAGTTACTTCACTATGCTTAGGAATCTGCGATTTATTGCTATTAGTCTCTTGATACTGTGCATCAAGTGCTAATAAACTACGAATATGCTGCTCAAGTGGATCGTGCTTAGCAAAGCGCAATGGCTCATCAAGAGTAATTACTTTAGAAGCTTTGTAGTGGTTTTTAATATATTGACTAAAGCGAATTGTATAGCCTCTACCATTGCCTTCATAACCTACTAAGGTGCTTGCAAATACAATACGAGGATAATGCGCTAACATGCTTAATAACATAGGCACTGGGATAGCAGCAGCTTCATCTACTAAGAGTACGTCACACTCGGGAAGCTCATTTAACAGAGCGTCTGGCGCAATATATTGCATGTTAGCAAGCTGTTTTTGTAATGGATCGTAATTAACATTTAGCTGTGCAGCTAAGTGTTTAAAGCTGCTGTGTGTTGCTCTAAATTGAGTGGCGCAAATAATTACATTTTTATCAGCTAATTTTGCGGCTGCTAGGCCTAATGCGGCTGACTTTCCTCGGCCTCTATCTGCATTGATCAGTAGCGGTCTATTGGCGCGTCCATGAGCTAATTTTACTATTTGTGCTACGCAGTTTTTCTGCGGTTCAAAATCAATATTACTGTGCAGGACATAGTTATAATTATTATTGATGCAGCCAAATTCTTCACTGTAATGCAAGGCCGGTAAGCTTTTAATAATAGAGCTGAAACGCTGATTGAATAAACTATATTGATTGCTGTGGCCATGAGACTGGACACTTTTTAATGCGGGATCTTGCCAGTTATTTAGGTTACCCAGCTCAGGAAGTAATACAAACAATACTCCGCCAGCTCTAACTGTACCAGCAATTGCGGCCAACTTATCGGGGTATAAGCCACTAAAGCCATCGTAAATGGCGTGGGTAAATTCTTGTCCTAATATTTGGTGAATGTGTGCAGGCCATTGAGCATTTTTAAGTGCACAATGTTTAGATAGAGTAAGTGTATTAGTATTTTGTACTAGTGAGTTTGTCAGCTCATAGCACCAATTATCATTGCCAGTAACAAGCACTAGCTGGCGGTGATGCGCGCCAGCTAATTGTTGTTCTAGTTGTATGAGTTGCTTTTTATATAGCTTGTAGTCTTGCATATGCCGTTACTAACCACTTACTACCTAAATCATCAAAGTTGACTTGTACGCGAGATTGCGCACCCGCACCTTCGTAATTAAGTACTGTACCAATACCAAATTTAGCATGCAGTACACGTTGCCCCAAGTTAAAGCCGCTATCTTCAAATGCAGCGTGACTAACTGATGCGCTAAAACGCCCTGCAGCGGGTGGTCGAGATACTTGGGTTTTAATACGAATTTCTTCAACACAGTCCTCGGGAATTTCCCGTAAAAAGCGCGATGGTGTATGGTATTTTTCTTGTCCGTATAAACGACGGCTTTCGGCATGGCTAATATATAGTTTATCCATAGCGCGGGTCATACCTACATAACAAAGGCGGCGTTCTTCTTCTAAACGGCCAGACTCTTCATTACTTTGTTGAGAAGGGAACATACCTTCCTCTACGCCAACCATAAACACTAACGGAAATTCTAAACCTTTAGCTGAGTGCAATGTCATCATTTGTACGGCGTCTTCGTGCTCTTCTGCTTGTCCTTCACCAGATTCAAGCGAGGTATGCGCTAAAAAGCCTTGTAGAGGAGAGCTATATTCTTCTTCCTCAGGCAATTCGTACTGATCGCAAGCGCTAATAAGTTCTTCTAAGTTTTCTACTCGGGCACGGCCTTTTTCACCTTTTTCGGCTTGGTACATTGCCATTAACCCAGAAGTTTGAATAACGTATTTAGCTTGCTCATGTAGCGTTAGATCGCTAATTTTATCTTCAATATGCTCTACTAGTTCGACAAACTTACTCACTGCACCAGAAGCGCGGCCAGATAAATGTTGTTGCTCTACAATTGCTTTTGCTGCATACCAAAGTGGTAACGATTCGGCGCGTGCACAGTCGCGTATATGGCTTAGCGTTTTATCGCCAATACCACGAGCTGGAGTATTAATTACTCGTTCAAATGCAGCATCGTCTTGACGGTTACCTATTATGCGTAAGTACGACAGGGCGTCTTTAATTTCTTGGCGTTCGAAGAATCGCATGCCGCCATAAATACGATACTTTAGGCCTTCTTGTAGCATGGCTTCTTCGAGTACACGTGATTGCGCATTACTTCTATATAAAATAGCCGCATCTTGCAGCGCATTGCCGGCATTTAACCAACTACGCAGTTTACTACTTACAAAACGCGCTTCGTCTAGCTCGTTAAATGCGGCGTAAATAGAAATAGGTTCGCCCTCGTTACCGTCGGTCCATAAGCTTTTACCCATACGCTCTGAGTTATTTTGGATCAGGGCATTTGAGGCTTTTAATATAGTGGCGGTAGAGCGATAGTTTTGCTCAAGACGAATGGTCTCTGCGCTAAAGTCAGTTAAAAAACGTTTAATGTTTTCTATTTTTGCACCGCGCCAACCATAGATACTCTGATCGTCATCGCCAACAATCATAATACTATTGGAGTCGCCAGCAAGTAGTTTTAACCATGCGTATTGTATGGTGTTGGTGTCTTGAAACTCGTCTACTAACATGTGTGCAAAGCGCTGTTGATAATGGCGCAGTAGTGTAGGGTTATTTTTGAGTACTTCGTAGCTGCGCAGTAGTATTTCGGCAAAATCGACTAAGCCTGCTCTGTCGCATGCTTCTTGATACGCCGTGTACACGCGCAGCATCATTTGCTCGTTAATATCGTAGGCTTGAATATCTTTAGGGCGAAGTGCTTCATCTTTTTTAGCGCTTATGTACCAACCAAACTGTTTAGCGGGCCATTTTTTATCATCAATATTCATCGATTTTAATAAACGTTTGATCATACGTAGCTGATCGTCTGAGTCTAAAATTTGAAATGCTTCGGGTAATTTTGCTTCACGGTGGTGCGCGCGTAAAATACGGTGCGACAAACCATGGAAAGTACCAATCCACATACCACCAACCGGCGCTTTTAGCGTCTCTTCAACGCGAGTACGCATCTCTTTAGCTGCTTTATTAGTAAAGGTAACCGCAAAAATACTATACGCTGAGGCTTGCTCAACTTGCATTAGCCAAGCAATACGATGAACCAACACTCGTGTTTTACCAGACCCAGCACCTGCTAATACCAGCATGTTTTGTAGTGGGGCTGCAACGGCATCGCGTTGTTTGTCGTTTAAGCCATCGAGTAATTGTGAAACGTCCATCGTTACGCCTTTTTAATCAATAATGCGGGCAGTATAGCAGGTGTTTTTGTTAGGCTAAATAAAATACTGTTTTTATACACAGCTATTCATAAAATTATGTTCTAAACTAGTAGCTTGATAGCGAATCAAAAACGGAAAAGGTTAAAAAGATATAATAAAAATTGCTAATTTGACCTCAATTTAGTAAAAATCACCACAGCGTTAAACTGATAAAAATACAACTATATGATTTGTAACATTTATTAAATTGGCATAGAGTGTGTAAGTAATTCTATAGCTAAAATATAAAAATTAAATAAACTACAGAGGTTAGTATGTCAGGACAAGGTTCAGGCGGTAACGTAATCGCAGCATTATGTAATATATTTTTCCCGGGGTTGGGGCAGCTAGTGCAAGGGCGTATTCTTGCCGCGCTTATATTCGCTATATTATTTTTTGGTGGTGCGGCATTATGGTTTTTAATTGTGCCAGGAATAATTGCCGCTATTGTATATGTTTGGGCAATTATTGATGCAGCACGTTATAGATCGTGACGTAATTAATATTAAAGCTTTATAAAATAGCGCCTTTTGGCGCTATTTTGCTTTTTAGCGTCTGCAGCTATTTACGTATATAATTGCGCAACTAACGATTTAAAAGCGATACGTATGGAATATCAATTTATTCGCGATCCAATTAGCGGATTACGCATTAAAATAAGTAGCGAGCATGCCATAATTGGCCGCTGGTTAAACGAAGAAATAGGCAAAGATAAAATAGCTATGGTGCAAGCGCTTATTGCATCGGTGAGTTCAAGCTTTGAGCCTTTAACGCTAAAGGGCCAAGAAATAGATTTAATTTTAACGAAAGACGAAGCTCTATTTGAAGCCCATGCTCTGCACCAAGACAGTGAAGATCTTATGGCTTATCAAGACGACGATTTAATGCTTGAAGAAAATGGCCTAAGCAGTGGTTGTGGTTTTGAAGATTTTATAGACCTAATAAACTCATGGCATGAGTTTACGACTTCAAGATAAACATAGTTAGCACACTAATGAAAATATACAGCAATGCACAACAAGCATTTTATCTGTATTATTACACTAATGAAAATTTAGCTAATCAAAAACGACAGGAATTGATATGTCTGCCAATTTAAACAAACTAGTAGTGATGCTAGAAATGCAAAATGCCATGAATACCAAAGTACATGACCAATGGTTTAGCCAAGGGTTTGATTGGTACAGAGCCATTTGGGTTGAGTGTGCAGAAATGCTCGATCATTACGGTTGGAAATGGTGGAAAAAACAAACGCCTGATACCGAACAAGTTATTTTAGAGTTAGTGGATATTTTTCATTTTGGCTTGTCACTCAGAATTGACGGTATCACCAGCTACGAAAAAATAGCTAAACAGCTTGAGCTAGAATTAAGCACTGCCCATCAAGCCGATGACTTTAAGCAAACACTGGAAGTCTTGGCGGCATCTGCTGTCGCAGATAAAACTTTTAATGCGGCTGCTTTTGCAGGTTGTATGGCGCAAATAGGTATGAATATTGACGATTTATACCGAGGTTATGTGGGTAAAAACACCTTAAACTTCTTCCGTCAAGATCATGGCTATAAAGATGGCAGTTACATAAAAGTGTGGGGCGGCCAAGAAGATAACGAGCATTTAGTAGACGTTGTTAAAAGCCTTGATACCGAACATGCAGATTTTGCAAAATTAGTGTACGAAGGCTTAGAGGCACGATACCCAACAAAATAGTTTGCGCTAAAATAATTAAATTAGCTTGCGATAGTCGGTAACATTTAAGTAATCGGCTATATCGTTATGTGGTTGCTGGCTGTCTGGGTTTGCAACCGCAAGCAAGTGTTCAATACCATATTGGCGTGCTGCGTTGAGCACAGGAACACTATCATCAACAAAAAGCGTACGGCTTTTATTAAATCCTAAGTCACTTTGCACCTGTTGCCATAAGCTTTGCTGCTCTTTACTTACCCCATATTCATGAGTCGATACGACTCCATCTAAGTAGTTATCAATTGCAGTTTGCTCAAATTTAAGCATTACACACTCAGGGTGGGCGTTAGTAAGTAAAATTAACTCTTTACCTGCTTTTTTAAGTTCAGTTAAAAAGTACGGCACATCGTCGCGCACTTTTATTAAGTGCTTAGACTGTCGCTTTAGTTCCATAATAGGCAGGTTTAACTGTCGCTCCCAATAATCTGAGCAATACCATTGTATTTTTCCGCTAACGGCTTGGTAGCGTTTTGAAATATCCGCTTGCGCTGCTTCAAAGCTAATATTTTTTGCTAATGCGTGCTGTTGTGGAATAACGTTAAGCCAAAAATGGCTATCGTAATGTAAATCGAGTAATGTTCCATCCATATCGAGTAAAACTGTATCGATTTTTGACCAATTTAGCATGGGCTTTTCCCTGTGAAAAGTTTATGATTAAGCACAACTGCCATGATAGCAAATTAACGCCAATGACACAGAAAAAGCACCCTATACCACCGCAAATCCTCAGTAATAAAGTTGTAGCTAAAAGTCGCTTATTTACCGTGGAATCTTTAGAACTTAAATTCTCTAATAACGAAGAACGTCAATATGAGCGAATTCGTGGCGGCGGGCGAGGTGCAGTAATGATTGTGCCGTTAACTAAAGATAACGAATTACTACTAGTGCGAGAATATTGCGCTGGTACTAACGACTATCAACTGGGTTTTCCTAAAGGGTTAATTGACCCAGGTGAAACACCAGAGCAAGCCGCTAATCGCGAACTTAAAGAAGAAGTTGGTTTTGGTGCAGATTACCTAAAACGATTAAAAGCGGTATCTATAGCGCCAAGTCATTTTAATACCACCATGCACATTATGGTCGCTAAACAATTGTATTCACAAACATTGCCCGGTGATGAGCCAGAGCCACTGGTCGTTGTTAAGTGGCCATTAACCGATTGGCGGTCATTATTAACACAAGACGATTTTACCGAAGCACGCAGTGTAGCTGCTTTATTATTATTAGATCAGTATTTAGCATCAGGAGTCATTGATGAATAAATTACTAGAGCCTTGTATATTATTGGCTGAGCGTGCTGGTGATGCCATTATGGCTATTTATAAAAATGGTGATATTGGCAAAGAGCAAAAGCTAGACAACACACCAGTTACTAAAGCTGATCTTGCTGCTAACGACGTACTTGTGGCTGGTTTAGAGGCATTAGCACCCAATATTCCTATTATGTCAGAAGAAACACCGATCCCAGCATTAGCCGATAGGCAGCATTGGCAACGTTATTGGTTACTTGATCCTATGGATGGTACCGGAGAATTTATTTTAGAAAGTGGCGACTTTGCGGTAAATATAGCACTCATTGAGAATAACCAACCTGTGCTGGGAGTTATTCATTGGCCTACAAAAGGGGTAACCTATTTTGCGAGCGCCGATAATGGGGCATTTAAGCGTAAAAATGGTAGCGATAAGCAAATATTTGTAGCCTCACCCGATAACTTAACGGTTGCAGTGAGCCGCCGCCAAAAAATTGAAGCAGTGAGCCAGTACCTTAACGCCCAATTTACTACCGTTGCTTTAGGGTCATGCTCTTTAAAGGCATGTATTGTAGCAGAAGGAAAGGCTGACTGTTTTTTAAGAATAGGCCCCACTGGTGAGTGGGATACGGGCGCATCACAAATTATAGTTGAGCAAGCTGGCGGCAGTATTACCGATGCAGAGTTTAACCCACTAACTTATAATCAGCGTGAAAGCACTGAAAATCCAGACTTCATTGTAATGGGGCACCCTGATTGGGAGTGGCAAAAAATGATTAACCCACATTAATGGGAATGCTTATAACACCACTTGCTTGCTTTTTGTTCACTTAAACAATAATAATAACTAAAGCCTTGCATTATATGTTTATTCCTATATAGTAGCGCTCTCTTCAAGGCAGGCTCGTAATTATTACGGATTTGTTTTAAAGAAATTACAGGCGCGGGATGGAGCAGTCTGGTAGCTCGTCGGGCTCATAACCCGAAGGTCGTCGGTTCAAATCCGGCTCCCGCAACCAATTTCCTTTAGAGGATTGAGGTTACTGTAAATGTTAGTTAGGGAAAAGCTTGTCGGTCTCAGCTCTTCATTAGCCAGCAAAGGTAGTCGTTTTAAATTCGGCTCCCGCAACCAATTTCCTTTAGAGGATTGAGGTTACTGTAAACTCTAGCTTAAGAGATAAAATAAAGTAGTCGATAGACTTAAAATATACAGGCGCGGGATGGAGCAGTCTGGTAGCTCGTCGGGCTCATAACCCGAAGGTCGTCGGTTCAAATCCGGCTCCCGCAACCAATTTCCTTTAGAGGATTGAGGTTACTGTAAATGTTAGTTAATGAAAAACTTGTCGGTCTCAGCTCTTCATTAGCCAGCAAAGGTAGTCGTTATAAATTAGGCTCCCGAAACCAATTTCTAATTGGAAGCTAAGTTGTAATGTAAGCAACTTTAAATAAGTATACAATTTCAGGCGCGGGATGGAGCAGTCTGGTAGCTCGTCGGGCTCATAACCCGAAGGTCGTCGGTTCAAATCCGGCTCCCGCA
>NZ_JADYXG010000038.1:0-5022 GCF_015864415.1 Pseudoalteromonas sp. SCQQ13
GTGCAATCGGACACAACCCGCCGGACTCGAGCGGCACGCGGGAGTGCCGCTGTTATAAGTTAAGGTCCGGCCGCTGGTACCACTTTTTATAGCCCCGATCAAATTGGTCGGGGTTTTTTTATGCCTACGAAAAGTGCAATCGGACACAACCCGCCGGACTCGAGCGGCACGCGGGAGTGCCGCTGTTATAAGTTAAGGTCCGGCCGCTGGGTGAGAGTGAACCGAAACGCAGTTTCGCAGTGACTCGAAGTGAGTTCATGGATGAGTGATGGGTACTGCTTCAGGGATGAATTATTAGAGCTGGTATCAATCTTACTTTTTATGGCTCTAGAAGTAACAATGGACGTAAACTGTCACTTGGAATGGCGTGGTAATAAGGTTATCTAATTAACAAGGCCTCTTGATAAAGAGGCCTTGTTAATTTTGCAAAAAACAGTAGAAATTAAGCTACTTGTAAATGCTGCTTACTTTGACTTTTAACAAAGAGCAAACAGCCAGCTAAAACTAATAAAGGGAATAGCGGGTCATAAATACTACCATGGCTACCAAAGAACAGATTCAAAATCATGATAAGTGATCCACCTATAGCCCAAGCAATAGTCGTTGGCACTGTCCAAATAACAAGTTGCTTTTTAACTTCAGTGACGCCCATTAAGCGGTTAACAATGTGAAATAAGCTATCGTTAAAGTAGCCCGCAAATAAACTACCCATAGTTGCTGCTGATGCTGCGAATAACATATTTACTCCATCCATTTCGAGCAGTACTGGCGCAGATATTGACGCTGCAGTAATCATTGAAACGGTACCACTGCCTTGAATAATTCGCACCAACGTAGCAATAATAAATGGGATCATTATTGGTGATATTGATAACTCAATAATTTGGTTGGCAATTTCAGCACCTGCACCTGATGCGCGTAATACTGCGCCCAATGCGCCACCGGCACCGGTTACAAGTAAAATAATACCGCAAGTCGTAATGCCTTCTTCTAGTTTAGTTGTTGTTGTTTCTTTATCCAAATGAGGCGTTAATGTATAGACAGCTAATAAAGTACTTATTGAAAGTGCGATGATAGGATGGCCAAGAAAGTTAAAAACAGCACCAAAAGTACTGGCCGATAGCCCGTCCATACCAAATTGCTTTTCAGCAAGGCCCATAAGCGATTTCACTAAAATTAATACAATTGGCACTACAATAGGCATAATTGACTTGGTTAGTGAAGGGAGGTTTTTAGCTTCTTTTGTTGCCATGTAGTCATTGTGAACTTGCTTAGCAGCATCACCTGTGTGGCTTACCGTTGGGATAGCAATGAACTCCGGGAAGTGCTTTTCTAGCCAGCGTGAGTATAGAATAATACCGTATACGCAAGGAGCGGCAATCAAAAGTCCAAAACCTAACATTGAAGCTAAATCGACACCAAATATACTCGCTACACCTAAAGGGCCAGGTGTTGGTGGGATACAGTGGTGGGCAACAACTAAGCCACCCGCCAGCGATACTGTTAAGGTTAAAATAGAGCGATTTGACGTTCTTGCTAACGATTTAGCTATAGGGTAAAGAATAATAAGTGCACTATCAACAAACACAGGAATACTTACAATATAACCAGTTACGGCCAGTGCGGTTTCTTCTTTTTTCTTACCTAGCCACTTAATAAAGTTGTAGGCTATTGATTCACCAGCGCCAGAGGCTTCTAAAATAGCCCCCATCATTACACCTAAACCGATAACAATACCGATGCCACCTAAAGTGCCACCAAAGCCATCACTTATGGCTGCCATAGTTTCGTTTACACTTAAACCGCCAATTAAACCAGCCAAACAGGCAGCTGCAAGCATAGCAATGAAAACGTGTACTCTGGTTCTTAATACTAAAAATATTAACACAAATACGGCTATTATTAAGCCGATTACAGATATTGGTAACATACGTGAGACCTCTTTGTTATTAAGTAATAGGTTTACTTTATTTTTGGGTGTCTAAGTAAGCATTTAAAATAGAGTTAAAGTCTTTATCTTTAACAAATCCTATTGCTAGTTCTTTTTCGTTATTCATTGACTGTGGCCAACTAGAAACAATACGTTCTACATTTTCATCTTTTTCGTAACTAATGAGCTCTAAAACGGGCTCGCCTTTTATTTTAACTAAGCATTCGATCATTTCTTTTGGTGATGTTTTTAATCCAGGTAAATTTACAGTGCGAAAGCCTTTTAACAGTTTTGTGTCGAGCTGACTTGCATGAATAATATTTTTAATCACGCTGTTAGGACTAGATACCCATAAAGGTAACTCAACATCAACAGGACAGTTTGACGCTTGCTGTTTAAGTGGTTCGCGTATCATGCCACTGACAAAAGAAGAGGCCGCTTTATTAGGTACGCCTGGGCGAATACAAATAGTAGGCAGACGAACCGTAACTGCATCAACAAAGCCTTTTCTGGCGTAATCGTTGACGAGTAACTCACAAATCGCTTTTTGTGTACCGTACGAAGAACTAGGTTGCATAGCCGTCATGTAATCAATTTGTTCTGGAAGCTCCCCACCAAACACAGCAAGTGAGCTTGAAAAAACAAGACGAATATTAGGGTTAGCTTGGCGACAGCACTCGAGTAAAATTTGTGTGGCTTTTAAATTAACCAGCATGCCTAACTCAAAATCTTCCTCTGCATGGCTTGAAACAATTGCAGCTAAATGGAACACGTGAGTAGTTTGTTCATCGATGATTTTTTCTATATCTTCTTTAACGGTAATATCAGCAACGATAGAGTGAACTTTATTATTGGTAATTAAATTGCTGTCTAATTTAATACGGTCTACTACTTTAATTGTTTCAATTTGAGGAAACTGTTGTAGCAAGTTATTTAGTAGCTCTGAGCCTAAAAAACCAGCACCACCGGTGATAATAATATTCATGTAAATACCTTTGTATGTTTATTAACTGTGTTATTTATTATTGATAAATAGTGCTTATAAGTGGGGCTTTAGCCACTCAAGGCCATCTTCAGTGTTGTTTTTAGGGTTGTATTCGCAGCCGATCCAGCCTTTATAACCAGATTCGTCTAGTACATTAAATATATGTGGGTAATTAATTTCCCCTTCAGAGGGCTCATGGCGTGCTGGTACAGAGGCAATTTGAATATGCCCTGTCACCGAGGCGAGATCATTAATTAGGTGGGTCAGATCACCATCCATTATTGCAGCATGATAAATATCTAGTTGCAGCTTCACATTTGGACGGTCAATTAATTTAATTAACTCAGCAGCTTCTCGTTGGTGAGCAATAAAATAATGAGGTACATCTCGGTTATTTAATGGCTCTATCATCAGTTCAATATCATGTTTTGCAAACGCATCAGCGGCATAGCGAATGTTTTTAATAAATGTGTCAACATGCTGCTCACGGCTAAATTGAGCGTTTACAATACCAGCCATAGCATGTACTTTTTTACAGTTTAATGCGGCGGCGTAGTCGAGCGCGATTGCAACACTTTGCTTAAACTCTTGTTCACGCCCGGGGATGGCTGCAAAGCCACGCTCACCAGCATCCCAATCGCCCGCTGGCATATTAAATAAAGCTTGCTCTAATCCAAATTGCTGTAATTTATCTGCTAATACTTGTGCTTCAAAAGCATACGGGAAAAGGTATTCAACGGCTTTAAAGCCTGCTTTGTGTGCGCGTTCAAAGCGTTCAAGGAATGCGACTTCACTAAAAAGCATAGTTAGATTTGCTGCAAATTGAGCCATTATTTTCCTCTCCCTTTTAAATCAGTTACTTCTGAGTCGGTTAGGTAACGTGTTGCTTTACCTTGTAATAAAAATGCTAGCTTAGCGGTTTCTTCTAATTCTTCTGCGTTATCTACGGCATCTAAAAAATCACTACCAGTAATGATAGGGCCATGATTAGAAAGTAAAAATGCCCGATATTTCCCTGCTAACTGGGCTAAATCTTTAGCTATTTGCGGATCGCCCGGGCGGTAATAAGGCACCACAGGTAACTCACCAACGCGCATTACGTAATAAGGTGTAAATGCCTTTATTGCATTGTTAGGATCTAAGTTTTCAAGGCAAGATAACGCGGTTAAGTACGTTGAATGTAGGTGTACAATTGCATTGCAGTTAGGGTCTTTATCGTAAATAGCTAAGTGAAAAGACACCTCTTTAGAGGGGGGCTTACCTGTAAGGTGTTTTCCGTCTTTATCAACTACAGAGAGCTCTTCGGCGACCAAACGACCAAATGAAGATCCTGTCGGGGTTGTTAAAAAATGGCCATTAGATAACTTTACCGAAAGATTACCGGCACCACCTGTGGCATACCCACGTTCAAACATTGAACGCGCAAGCTCTACTACTTGCAGCCTTAATTGTGCTTCATTCATTTAAAATACTCCTGAGCTTGGGTAAAGAAAGGTTCAGCGCCAAAGTTTCCAGATTTTAATGCCAAGGAAATATCGCTATTAATGCCCTTTACCCATGGCACACCTGGGCTAATTTGAGGGCCGATATGAAAGCCATCAAGCTGCAAACTTTGGGTAACAACGCCAGATGTTTCGCCACCGGCAACAATGAAATTGCGCACACCATATTCTTTAAGTTTAATGGTTAATTGACTAAAGAGGTTTTCAACTGCTTGGCTGGAAATATCAGCACCATACTTTTTATGCGTTGCTTGTAATGCATTAACATCCGCAGTGGCATAAATTAAGGGGGCGAATGGGGTATTCAAGTTGTTAATCACCCAGTCAAATACTTGGTTGCTATAATTATCTAAGTTTAAGCAATGGTCGATATCGAGCGCGAAGTGAGGAGCTTTAGTTTTATAAGCTGCAACTTGTTTATTGGTCATTAACGAGCACGAACCCGATAATATGACGGTGGCTGCTTTGGTTGGGTAGCCCGCTTTTTTGGCTTCGCCTTGATCTTGTAGTTGCTGCTGCCAGTTTTTAGCAATGCCCGCTGCCAATCCAGAGCCGCCAGTAATTAACTTTAGCGACTTAGCCGCTTTGCCTAGGGTTGCTAAATG
>NZ_JADYXG010000039.1:0-4496 GCF_015864415.1 Pseudoalteromonas sp. SCQQ13
ACCATGTTCAACGAGGAAACCAGCAATGTCGGTTGCTCCGGTAAAGTCGTCTGCAATTACACCAAGTAACATAATTATTTCTCCACACCAGGTAACTTAATACCTTTAAAAACCTTTATAACGGCACTGCTGTCTTCTTTGCCAAAGCAGTGGCAAACATACCAAGCGTGATGTTAGTAAACGATAATTCGTAATCGAACGCTCACGCGGTATTCAAAACATAAATCATTAGCAAAATAGCGCTATAGTCAGTAACTATGATTAGTAGCGTGATGACTATTCATTTATTCACATTAATAGAAGCTAGACCTACCGGTTGTTAAATCTAGTTAACTATTGTGACTATATGTTAAGGTTATTTTGTCGTCAAGCACTTTAGCTCACAAAAAACACCCATTAGTAATGTGTTTGTAGTGAAAAGTATTAAATAAAAGTATGTTTTTTTGCTTTTTGTATAAAGAATTTATAACTTAAACAATAACAAACATAAATTCACACATTTATTCATGGGACTAAATGAGAGTCGAAATTAATTTTTATTTTGCTGTGTGCTAATAAAAAATCGAGATGAAATTGAGATAATGTGTGACTTAGTGTTTCGTTTTTATAGTTATATAACTATAAAAACGAAGGAAGTTTAAATACATCACTTTAGTGAAAAGCAGATTTAAATAGTTAAAATTAACACCTGCTCAGTTATCAGCATGCTGCCAATTAGTTTAATAAAATAAGCTAAGTCCGAGCCCAAAAAGTGAGATGAGCTACATAGCCATCTTAATTTGGCAATAACATGTAGCTGCTCAGGGCTGACTCAGGTATCTAGCGTTACTTTAAATACGTTAAACATTTATTTACTTCATTAGTCGAGCCCATAACAACGGCTACACGTTGGTGAATATGAGAGGGAAGTATATCTAAAATACGTTCATGCTCTGTATGTGCTTTGCCATTAGCGTTCTCGACTAACATAGCCAGTGGATTTGCTTCGTATAATAAACGTAGCTTAGCGGGCTGTTCAGGCTTGTTAATATCGTTGGGATAACAGAAAATACCACCACGAGATAACACCCGATGCATATCACCCACCATAGCGCCATTCCAGCGCATGTTAAACTTTTTAGCACGCACGCCATTTTCACCTAAAAGCAGGTCATTAATATAATCACTAAAGCCAGCTGACCATTGATGAAAATTAGACATGTTCACCGAGAACTCTTGCGTATCAGTCGCTATTGTTAGTTTTTCAGTGGTTAATAAGTAGCAACCTTGTGTTTTGTCTAAGGTGTATAAGCGAGATGGGCCACCCGTAGTAAGCGCCAGCATAGTCGATGGGCCATATAACACATAACCAGCACACACTTGTTCAGAACCTTTTTGTGAAAATTGTAATTCACTATCAGCAGCAACATTGTTTTTAGCGCGGTAAATGGTAAAAATAGTGCCTATTTGACCATTAATGTCGATATTAGAAGAGCCGTCAAGTGGATCAAAGGCAACAATATAAGGTGCATTCTCTGTAGCGGCAACAACATAGTCCTCCTCTTCAGAGGCTATAGTCCTGACTTTACCACTTTCTAATAACATATCTTTGAGTAGCTGATTACTAATAATATCTAGATTTTTCTGAGTTTCACCTTGAATGTTTTCATCAAGGGTAGAGCCCAACACATTAGACAAAGCCCCCTGGCCTACCCGAAATGAAATTTCTTTACAGGCTGTTAGTATGGTTTTAATTAGTAAAATTAATTCAATTTCAACTTTGTCTTGCTCTAAACATGGGATTAACCGTTTCATGCTTTTTCCTCATACCTATTTAGGCAATTAAGCTCTTTAAATGAAATAGCTAAACGCTGCGCCATTGATTGCTCAACTTTGCGTAGCCATACGCGCGGATCGTAGTGCTTTTTATTGGGGAGATCATCACCATCGGGGTTACCAATTTGGCTTTGTAGGTAGGCTGAGTTTTCTTTATAGTAATTACTAACGCCTTCCCAGCTAGCCCATTGGGTATCAGTATCAATGTTCATTTTTATTACCCCATAGCCAATAGCTTCAGTAATTTCGGTTGCTGCAGAGCCTGAGCCACCATGAAAAACAAAGTTTAAACAGTTGTGCGCCAAACCAAATTTGTCGCTCACAAATGCTTGGGAGTTTTTTAAGATTTCTGGAGTCAGCTTCACATTACCTGGTTTGTACACTCCATGGACATTGCCAAATGAAGCGGCAATAGTAAAACAATCACTCACTTGGCTTAATTGTTGGTAAGCATAAGCGACATCTTCAGGTTGAGTGTAAAGTAATGACGAGTCTAGGTGCGAATTATCGACCCCATCTTCTTCACCACCGGTACAGCCAAGCTCAATTTCTATCCCCATATTAATTTTTGCCATACGAGATAGGTACTGCTGACAGGTTTCAATATTTTCAGTGAGCGTTTCTTCAGATAAATCTAACATGTGTGAGCTAAATAACGGTTTCCCATGAAGTTTGAAATACGCTTCACCGGCCTCTAATAGGCCGTCTATCCAAGGTAGCAACTTTTTAGCGGCATGATCGGTATGAAGTACCACAGGAATACCATAATGCTTTGCCACAGCATGCACATAATGGGCTGCTGCAATGGCGCCAGTAATTGCGGGTTGGTGATCTTTAAGAGGCACCCCTTTACCTACAAAAAATGCCGCCCCACCATGCGATAATTGAATAATAATAGGTGACTTACATAAGGATGCAGCTTCTAGCGCAGCATTAATAGAGTTAGTGCTAACAACATTGACCGCAGGAAAGGCATAGTTATTTTCACGGGCAACACGATATAAAGTATTTAAATGCTCCCCACTAACAACACCAGCAGGGACTAGATTAATTAAATTGTTCATTGTTTATCCGTATTTTGTAGATTGCTAATTGTGGTTTCTATAAATAAGTGAAATTTTTAATAGTGATAGAAAACGTGCTACTGATCATTAAAATATAAATAGATTAATTAACGGTATAAGCATTTTTAGTTAAAATTAGTATAGTGCTAAATAAAGAGGTAGAAAAATGCGCAACTTTTTTTGCTAAAGTAAATGCTAAAACCAGTGGTTAGAATAGTTTGCAGCTAAATCTCAACTTGTAAGAATTTACAGTTTTAATTTTGTTTGGTGTGTTTTATCAAGTTATTTTAGATAATTCACACCATTAAAAAGTGCGGAGAGGTTTGCTGCAAATAGCTTACTACTTGCCTCTGCCTTTGAGATCAGCTATTTCAGCAGGTGTTAAATAACGAACAGGGTGGTTATTTAGGATAAACATTAACTTGGCTGTTTCTTCTAATTCTTCTGCATTGTCTACAGCATCTTCTATATCGCTGCCGGTGATCACTGGGCCATGATTAGCTAACAAAAACGCGCGATGATGAGGAGCGAGCTTACCGAGCTCTTCAGCAATACGTGGCTCGCCTGGGCGTAAATAGGGGATCACAGGTAATTGCCCAACACGCATTACGTAATACGGTGTAAATGGGCGAATGGCATTATCAGGATCCAGCGTTTCTAAGCAAGACAGCGCAGTAAGGTAAGTAGAGTGTAAATGCACAATGGCATTACAATCAGGACTGTTGCGATAAATTTCGAGATGAAAAGCCACTTCTTTAGACGCACGCTTACCCGAAATAAGAGTACCGTTTATGTCTACAACAGAAAGCTCATCAGCCACTAAGCGGCCAAATGATGCGCCCGTTGGCGTAGCTAAAAAGTTACCGTCGGGTAATTTAAGAGATAGGTTACCCGCCCCACCAGTAGCGTAGCCGCGCTGAAACATAGAAAGCGCTAAGCTTACCATTTTCTCTCTAAGATCTTGTTCTGTCATAAGTAAAACTCCTGTGCCTTTTCAAAAAACAACTCATCGCCAAAATTACCTGATTTAAGTGCTAGTGATAACGAACCATCAATAGACTTTACCCAAGGCACACCTGAGGCGATTTGAGGGCCAATATGAAAACCTTTTACAGCAAGGCCTTGTGTTACCGTGCCTGACGTTTCACCGCCGGCAACAATAAAATTTTGTATGCCAAATTCTTTTAGTAAATAAGCAAGTTTGCTAAAAAATAACTCTACTGCTTCACTCGATGCATGTGCACCATATTTAGCTTGAATTGCTTTTAGCTGTGCAGCAGGTTGCGTGGCATAAACCATAGGGGCAAATTTGCCATCAAGATTATTTACTACCCAATCAAATGCTTGTTGTAGATAGTGGGCGTTATTCATACATGCTCCTACATCTACGGCAAAGTGCGGGGCAAGGGTTTTATAAGCTGCAACTTGTTTATTGGTCATTAACGAGCACGAACCCGATAATATGACGGTAGCTGCTTTGGTTGGGTAGCCCGCTTTTTTAGCTTCGCCTTGATCTTGTAGTTGTTGCTGCCAGTTTTTTGCAATGCCCGCTGCCAATCCAGAGCCGCCAGTAATTAACTTTAGCGACTTAGCCGCTTTGCCTAGGGTTGCTAAATG
>NZ_JADYXG010000004.1:0-48180 GCF_015864415.1 Pseudoalteromonas sp. SCQQ13
GCATGGCGGAATTTTGTTCCCGACAAATTCCAAGTACCTAAATCCCTTTAGGCAATGCGCGATAGCCGTGACTTTGCTATGGACGGCGAATACACGGCGTTTACGTTCATATCATTAATTACAATTGAGGAGATTGTGTGATTCTCGGGGCGCTGTGGGGTTCCAAGGGGCGGCCGGCGCTTTAATTTGGTAAAGAGCGCCCCTTGGTTGCCGTCACCAACGCGACTTTTTCTTTAGTTATTTAGATTGTTTATTAATTTCTTCAACAGTTCTAATTACAGCTTTTTTTAAAGCGCTGCGCATAACTTCGTTAGTTAATTGATCTAATAATGTTTTATGGAGAACTCCCATACCTTCATTATTGGCCATAGTTGCATCAAATAATTCACGTGTAATTAATTCTTCCCCTAGCTTATTTACTAATGAAAGTGAAAAAGAAACATTTCTATTGCAGTCTAAAGTCCATGCACCATGACAGTTAACATCAAAACTCATAAGGTCTGCAGAAATTAACATTTCTACTTGATTATTTATTGCAATATTACTTAATAGCTTCGCATCACTAGATGCAGGTATTATGTCAATCTTTTTTGCATTTACACCTAAAGATTGAAGCTCATTAATAAAGGCATTTCTTATAAAGTCAGCAACTCTTACAAATTCCTGTCCATCACTTGTCATGCCGATTGTTGCAGGGCCCATCCGCATAACTGCTTTTTCTGCTAATTCATCTTTAACAGTGGCAAGGTTTCTTTTATCTCTCCATTGGGTTACACCAATAGAGTCGATATTTTTAACCTCAACATTTTCAATTGTTTTTTTATGGTATTCCACAGGGAATGAGTTTTGTATAGTACAACCAGATAAAATGGATAAGAAAGCGGCAGTTATAGTGAGTTTCTTTAACATATATTTATTTCCATATAAGGGTAAATATCGCACTTTTACCAAGTGCAAACCTAAAAGCTTTGATTAAGCGCTATGATACACAAATTTTTATGAAAATAAGATCAATACTTTCAAATGGCTAAGTTATATTATAAATTTTATAACTAAAACCGAATTGGCACAGTCTCATCACAATTACCACACACTAATGAGTAACTATCCTTACGCTTACTTGTTTTAGTATGGGCGTTAGAACATTGCGGGCAAGGAGCTTTCATTGGTGTATTTGCACTGCAATTACCGCATTTTACAAAGTAACCATAGCGCCCCGAACGTGGTTGTAAACTGGCTGAGCTATTACACTGTTTACACGTTAAAACTATCTCTTTGCTTAGTGCTACTTCAGGCTCGGTCTGTGCCTCAATAACAGGTTCAATATGCGTTACTATTTGTTGATAGGGCGGTTTAAGTTCATTTATTTGTGTCGTGGTATTTGAATGATTTTGTGAACTAAGTGATATGTTTTTCTCTAAAATAAATTGGCAAATTTTGCCCAGACTTTCTTCGTTAAACCATGGTCTAACGTTAGTGGATAAAAAATGTAAAGCATTAGGTGCCGATGCGGGTAGTTTCATCATTTGTAGTAGTTTATCAGCTATGAATTCTGATTTAACTAACCGCTCTTCTGTTGCTTTTGGGGTGTGATCCCTGTTGATAATTGCATTGCTCGATATTGCACAAACACTTTGCCATTCTCGGCCACCAAAGCCTTGTTGTAGCTTACCAAATATTTTTGGCAGTAATAATGGGGCATTGGCTCGTAATAGGCTTTTTAGTACTGCTAGTTGTAGCTCAACTTGCTTTATTGGTGAGGGCATACCTTGCCAGTTACCACGGTAACTTCGGCTCCATTCTTGATGTTCATTAATCGTTACTTCCCCTGTAATGCTTTTAGATTCGATGAGAATAAAGCCGTAGGTATATACAATAAGGTGGTCTATTTGAGCTGTTTCGTCGTTGTGTTTAAATTTGAGGTCGTTAAATACAAAAACTTGAGGGTGATCTTTAAATGCACGGCGTAAATAAAATGCCACGTCGAGCTCTTGTTTTTGGCCTGCTTGTATTTTTGCAGAGTTACTGGTGGTGAGTATTTTATCTTTTAAAATCATGAGGCTTCCATTCAATCATGCGTGTGGATAGGATATCACTGATGTACCTAATAGCAATACGATTAAGGCTTTAATGTTGATTAGGAAGCTTTAAAGTCATCGACAACGCGACATATAACTAATACTTGCAATTAAAAGCCTAAACGCGAGGTAAACTCTTGCCTACAATTTAAAAGCTAGGCTTTTCGCGTCAGCAAATTAAGTGTTGATAGCTACCTTACCCAATCTATTATTAAATGTCGTATGTTTGCGTTGTTAAGGTGTCGTATATTTGCTATATTTAATACAAGAAACGAGGGTATTTATTATGACAATAGCAAGTAAAGTAACAACAAGAATAAACCGCTCAAAGCGTTATGTTTTTGATCGTGCTGATTTTGCAGATATTGCTGGTTACGACCAAGTTGGCCGGGTATTAAAAAAGCTGGTTGATAATGGTCATTTATTGCGTATTGGTTATGGGCTTTACACTAAAGCGAGAGAAAATCGCATTACGGGTAAGTTAATGCCGGCATCTCCTGCGGGAGCTGATGGTGTTATATTAGAAGCGATTGAAAAGCTAGGTGTTGACTACAAATTTGATGAGTTTTCACAACGTAGTATCAATGGTGAAAGCTTGCAAATTCCAGCGTCTCTGAAAATAATTACAAATAATCGCTTTAAACGCAAAATTGTCGTAAATAATAGTGCTATTAATGCTAATTGATAGTGACCTGTTTTTAGATGTTGCCGATGCTCTTGGTATGGGTAACCCTGCTATTGTTGAAAAAGATTATTATGTTGTTGCATTACTAAAACTACTTTCTGAATTGTCTTTTGATACGCACTTATTGGTTTTTTCTGGTGGTACCGCATTAACAAAGTCGGGCATTAAAACTCATCGAATGTCTGAAGACATTGATATTAAAATCATACCTACAGATGTGTTTGCTAATATTTCAAAAACACAAAAAAGAAAGGCTAGGAAAGAGTTACATCTTCAATTACTTAATGCCATTAGTCTGCACAACTCTTTTTCGGTAGAAAACCGCCCTACTATTTATGATGAATATCGTTATCAACAAATTGATATACGTTATCCTCAAGCACATTCAAAAGTTCCATGCCTAAGGCCGTTTATTAAGTTAGAGCTGATAGAGACCTTGCTTTATGATCAAGTAGTGAGTAGAGATATATGTTCTTTAATGAATGAGGTCACTCAAAAGCCTCCTGAAGTTGCGCTAATGGGGTTTTCGAGTATTAAGAGTACACAAGCGGAAAAGCTAGTCTCTATGTTGAGGCGAACAGCAAGTTTTGCGCGCGATAATATAAGAGATGATGATCCTGCATTAATACGCCATATTTATGATACGTATTATATTCAACAAGCTGGGCTTGCGAGTGCTTCTGACGTAATGTCTTTGGTAAGTAAAGTTATTGCGGAAGACTTAACGCGTTACTCAAACCAACACGCTGAATTTATGAAAAGTCCGATTGCTGAACTGAAGTTTGGCTTAAGCTTACTACAAACCAATACATTATATGAAGAACGCTTTAACCAATATGTAGTACCTATGGTTTATGGCAATAATAGCCTTAATTGGCAGCAAGCATTTGATGTATTTAAGTTATATTGCAATCAAGTGTTAAATAACATAAAGCTTTAGCTGCCGTCGCCAACGCGACATATAACTCAAATTTGCAATTAAAAGCCTAAGCGCGAGGTAAGCCCCCGCCTACAGTTTAAAAGCTGCGCTTTTTGCGTCAGCAAGCCAACGCCTACGGTAATCTATACTTTACTTAAGGGTCTAAAACTAATTCAAATGAGTCATAAGTAAACTTTAGGTTACTTATGGTTTCCTGCCTGATTAATTACAACTAAAAGTAAATTTAATTTGACTTTTAATAGCTGTATTCTAATATAAAGCATATAAGTAAACTATAGTTGACCTTTAATGAGTAACCCCCCTGAAAAAAAAACACTTGGAAGAGTGGTTAAACACACTGAAATGCCTGATTTATCTAAGTCATTTTCGTCAGTGTTACTCGCTGAAGCGATTACTTCAAAGCGAACAGGCATGAAGCTTACGCTAGTTGATGTATCGCAAGTACTAAACATTTCGAAGCCTACGCTGATAAAAATAGAAAAAGGTGATGTTAATGTGCAGTTTTTTAATGTGCTTAAAGTGATGGAGTACTTGGGATTGTCGTTTAGCCTTGTTAGTGATGACGCGTCGCACCACAATAATAAAAAGGTGAATGATGAGCAGTGGTATTAAACAAAATAGATTAGACGTGTTTATTGGTCATACACAGAAGATAGGTGCGATAACCCTTGATATAGGCTCTGAAAATGAAATTTTATTTAGCTATGAGCCTGAGTGGATTAATAAGGGTTTTGCTATTTCACCACACTTACCGCTCAACGGTGATTTTGATTCTCGTGCTGTGCGTAATTACTTACAAAACTTATTGCCGGAGGGTAAAGGCCTTGAAGAAATTATTAGTAGTACGGCTATTTCTAAAAACAATACGTTTGGCTTAATTAAAGTAATTGGCGAGGAAACGTCAGGCGCTTTGTCGTTTAGAGTAAGTGACAGTACTGCAAAACAAACATCTTTTCGTGAAGTAACTAAAGATGAGTTAAGTCAAAAGCTTAAACGCTTTAAACAGGCTGGTGAATCAATCACCCTTTGGGATGGACGAACTCGGCTATCTGTTGCTGGCGTTCAAGATAAGCTCAATTTACTCGAAATCGATGGTAAATTGGGTTTTGGTGAAGGGGAGTTATGTTCCAATAAAATTTTTAAATTTGAAACAGGCACAGCTCCTTTCATTGCCGTAAATGAACTCTTTACTATGTTGTTGGCAAAGGAGTCGGGACTTAATGTTCCCCATGTAGAGTTGCGTACGTATGGCGATACTCGGGTATTTGTAATCGATCGCTTTGATAGGCGTGTTGCACAGGGTCAAAACTATGTATTACGTCGTCATGTTATTGATGGTTGCCAAGCCACTAATCTACCTCCTTCGTATAAATATGAGCGTCAACATGGCGATGAGGGTGATGGTATTTATATTCGAGATGGTGTTTCTTTTCCTACACTGTTTAATATTAAAACAACGAATGTGCAGGCGTATCAGGCGGAGCTTATTCGTTGGATGACATTTAATATTTTAGTGCGTAATTACGATGCTCACGGTAAGAATATCAGTTTTTTTGTTGGTAAAAATGGTTTGGAACTTACGCCGTTTTACGACTTGGTAAATATAGAGGCTATTATTGAGCAAGCAGATATTGGCCGTGATAAGGGTAGCCCGCTAACTAGTATTTCAAGGCATTATGCGATGTCGGTTGGTGAGTATAATTCACAAAGCGCAGGCAACTTTACTAATGAAATCACCGCTTATATGTTAGCTGATTTTGCTGATGAATTTGCTATTTCGCTACCCCGCATGCAACTACTTATGAGCCAAACAGTTGAGTCTGTATTAAAGGCTATTGATGCGGCTAAAGTTGCTGCTGTTAAAAATAAGCTATCTGCTACAGAGTTAGCACACATTGATTTATGTATAAAAGTAATAAATAAAGCAGCAAATGAGCTGAATGCTCAGATAATACAATTACCAAATATGGATGCGTTTATTTGAGTTGATTTTAGTTAATACTTGAATTCAAGAAGAGTGAAAGTTTACTACTTGTGTAATAGCCGCTTAGTTGCCGTCGCCAATGCGACATATATCTCAAATTTGCAATTAAAAGCCTAGGCGCGAGGTAAGCCCCCGCCTACAATTTAAAGGTTTCGGGCTTAGCACAATGAGGCAATTAGCTATACTATTCGCCTCATTGTGTGAGGCGAATAGTAATTGTATGTGCAGTATTAAAGCGAGCAGAGGACTAACTGGAAACTGACCGTGGATTGTTTTTTCTCTAAAGCGCAGCGCCTCATACCCTCTTTGTGAATTTTTTACTGGTTGTTTACTTACTTTAGAGCTTCGGCATAATTTTGCCGAAGCTCTAAGCCCGATTAATACCGGCGGTCGCGATCGTGCGGTTGCTCAAATTGTGTTTTAGGCCCTAGCGGTACTACGCCGGTGGGGTTAATAGTTTTGTGGCTGGCGTAGTAGTGTATTTTGGTGTATTCCAAGTCAATGGTGTCTTTAATGCCCGGTACTTGGTACAGCTCAGTGACATAGTTATATAGGTTAGGGTATTCACTAATTTTTTGCTGATTACACTTAAAGTGGCCATGATACACAGCGTCAAAGCGCACTAAAGTAGTAAATAAGCGCCAATCGGCTTCGGTAATTTGCTCACCAACTAAGTAGCGCTGTGTAGCTAGGCGTTGCTCTAACCAGTCTAGGCTTTCGAATAATGCATGGTAAGCGCTGTTATAAGCACTTTGCGTGGTGGCAAAGCCTGCTTTATATACGCCGTTATTTACCGTGTTGTAAATGCGCTCGTTTACACTGTCTATTTCTGCTCGCAGTGCTTGCGGGTAGTAGTCGTCGGTGTTGCCGGTTAGCTCGTTAAACGCGGTATTTAAAATACGCATGATGTCCGATGATTCGTTATTAACTATAGTATGGTTTTTTTTATCCCATAAAATAGGAATAGTGGCGCGGCCTTCGTAATTGGCATCGGCTTTTAAATATAATTGGTAGGCGTAATCTAGGTTATAAAGCGGATCGCCGTGCTCACCAAATTCCCAGCCATTTTCGAGCATTTCGGGCTTTACTACGCTAAGTGTAATTACGTTTTCGAGTTGCTTTAATTTACGCATTATCATGGTGCGGTGTGCCCATGGGCAAGCTAGCGACACATATAAATGGTAACGTCCCGCTTCGGGTTTAAATTGGCTATCGGCGGCGTTTGAAATTTGTTGGGTAAAGCGGCTTGCTTGGCGCTCAAACTTACCACCAGATTTTTTAGTGTCGTACCATTGGTCAACCCATTTTCCGTCTACGATTAATCCCATTATTAACTCCTTAATTTGCTGTAAATGCATAAACACACACCGCATAGTTATGCGGTGTGTGTTTTAAATAACTAATATTACGCTTTGTTTAAGTTACGGTTAATTACGTTATCAAGTGAGAATTTACCGCCACCTTGGATAACTAAAGCAAGTGTGATTGCTAATAGCGCTAGGCCAAATTCGTAACCGTTGTTGCTCATAAATAAGCCGTTATCAATGTGAGTGGTAAATATAGCCACAACCATAGTGATAGCCAGTACAAAGCTAGCAGGTCTTGTTAGTAGGCCAACAATTAAAAATAAGCCACCAAAAAACTCTGCACTACCTGCCATTAAGGCCATTAAAAACCCTGGTGCTAGGCCAATTGATTCCATCCATTGTCCTGTGCCTTCTAAGCCGTAACCACCAAACCATGCAAATAATTTTTGTGCACCGTGAGCGGCAAAAATAATACCAGCAATAACGCGCAGTGGTACTGCAGCCAGTGATTGTTCAGTTTTAGTGATAACGTTAGCAATATTTTTAATAGTCATAATTATTACCCTTATTGATGTTAAGTAAGTATGTTTAATTGAGTATGTAGCCATTGTAGTTGTTGTTTTGTAATTAAATAACTCCTATTATTTGCTTTATATGTTCAAATAATTTGAACAGTTGTTATTTGGATGAAAAAACCATGAATACACCTCCTATTAGTATTGAAGCGTTGCTGGTGCTTGACGCTATTGAGCATCGTGGCAGTTATGCGGCAGCCGCAGAGCAATTAAATAAAGTACCTTCGGCGCTATCCTACATAGTACAAAAACTAGAAGAGCAATTAAACGTTACTTTGTTTCAGCGTCAGGGTCGTCGGGCTGTGTTGACTCCTGCGGGTAAACATTTACTGACCGAGGGGCGTAAGTTGCTTACGGCGATTAATTCATTATCGGAGCAAACACAAACAATTGCGAATGGCTGGGAGCCAAAAATTCGTATTGCTTTTGACTCGATTATTGATATAAAACCGATATTTACCAGTATAGAGCAGTTTTTAGCAGAGCATGAAAATATTGAAATAGATGTACAAGAACAGGTAATGAACGGCAGCTGGGAAGTACTGATTGAAGACAAAGTTGATTTAGTTATTGGCGCACCGTCGCCAGTGCCAAACCAAAAAGGCATTCGCGCGGTTAAAATAGATGAGTATCAAAGTGTACTTGTGGTAAATAGCACGCACCCGTTAGCAACGCAGCAGCAACCTCTCGATATGAGTAGCCTTGCTCAGTACCGCAGTGTGATAGTACACGACTCTGCAGAGCAAGAAATTCCATGGTCGGCAAATATAATAGAGGGCACCCAGCGCTTTTTTGTTAGCTCTGTTGCGCAAAAAATTGCGGCTATTATTGCAGGTATAGGTATTGGTTATTTACCCAAGCGTTTAATTGAGCAGTATATAGTGTCGGGGCAGTTAGTGGAGGTAAAGCTAACCGAGCAACGACCTTGCCAAGATCTATTTATTGCCTGGAAAATAACTAATAAAGGTAAAGGGTTGCAACGACTTACCTCACTGTTACTACAACCTTAACATTGCGTTTTTTAAAGCTAACAGCCGTGTAAGGCTGTTAGCTAATAGCTGTATTAAATGTAATTTACTACTTAAAAGCTAAGGTAAGCCCTTATTCGTCTAGGCTCTCATCTAGGGTAATTATAATACCAACGGTAATAATACGGTCGCCAACCATTTCACAAATAGTGAGTTTTACGTCATCAAGTTCAATAAAGTCATCTACCTTAGGTAAGCTGTTTAGCGAGGTTTTTAGTACTTGCTCTAGCGTATCGTTTGGTTCAGCAGCAATATGAATATCGTAAGAATAGGCTATGCTGGCCACACTGGTATTGCCTTTAACTCTTAGCTCTTTTGCCGAAAGCTCGGTAATATCTTGATCAATCGTGCTTGAAAAAACACAGTCAACAAACTCGCGGGTATGCGGTTTTAGTACCATAAATAGCTGATCATCTGCCTGTAATAACGTAGAGCCGCGCGGGGCAATAATATTATTATTACGGCTGATCATTGCCATTACTGTGCTATCGGGTAGTGCTAATTGCGATAAACGACGGCCAACAGCGCGTGACATTTTGCCTATGGTGTATTCAACAATATCGGCATCAACATCGCCTAAAGCAGTGATCTCTAACGTGGCTGCGGGAGTCACTGGCGGTGGTAAAGTAAGCTTCAGTTTGCGGGCCATTAAAGCAAGCGTTGAGCCTTGTAGTGTGGCTGAAATTAACACCACAAAAAATACCACGTTAAATATGAGTTCGGCGCCAGGCAGGCCAAACATAAGAGGAAATATTGCTAAAATAATAGGGACTGAGCCGCGTAGGCCAACCCAAGACACTAAGGTGATTTCACGCGCTTTAAAACCAAATAGCGCTAACACCGGAATAACCGCCAAAGGGCGCGCAATAAATATAAGCACTAATGCAATGATCAGTCCCTCAAACCACACATCTAATAACGAGGTTGGGTTTATTAATAAGCCCAACACCACGAACATGGTAATTTGACCTAACCAAGCTAACCCGTCGTGGAATAAAAACGTACTGCGCTGAAACACAAAGCGGCTGTTGCCAATAACCACACCGGTAATAAATACCGCTAAAAACCCGCTACCACCAATGTTTGCGGTAATACCAAATGAGAGTAAACCACACGCAGCAACCAATACCGGATACAAACCGGTAGCAACTAATTGAATTTTATTAATTAATTTAACAGAGATCCAACCCACGGCTAAGCCGACTAATGCGCCTAAGCCCATTTGTGATACAAACATGAGTAACAGGCCTGTGCCTAGCTTCATGTCGTTTACCAGAACCTCTAGTAAGCCTACGGTTAAAAATATTGCCATGGGGTCGTTTGAGGCACTTTCTATTTCGAGGGTGGCTTTTAGTTTGGTGTTTAAATGAATACCGGCATTACGTAGCAGCGCAAATACCGCCGCGGCATCGGTTGAGCCTACAATAGCGCCAAACAATAAGCCTTGTAGTAAAGGAATATCAAGCATGTAAGCGGCAGCAACCCCAGTTACTGCGCTGGTAATTAGTACCCCAAGGGTGGCCAATACGGAGGCGGGTTTCCAGACTTTTTTTATCGCTTTTAAGGGCGTTTGTAAACCGCCATCAAATAATATCATTGCTAATGCGAGCGTACCTAAAGAGTGCGCCGCTGCTGCATTGTCAAAAAATATGCCTCCGGGGCCATCTTCACCAGCGAGCATACCGACCATTAAAAACATTACCAGTACGGGCAAACCGAGACGAGCTGATAATTTACTGGATACAATACCCAGTAAAATTAATACCGCGGCTAACAATATTATTTGATCAATCAAAAACATATATTATTCTCATTTATAGCTAAGGGCTGGGTTAGGTCGTTATTGTAAATTATGCACTAGAGCATGGGATAGTAGTTACTCTGCTGCTAAGTATGAACTGGTTTTCATTTTTTAATAGGTAAAATAATAAGCGATAATAAACATGGGTTTGTTTACACAAAAATGTTTTTAGCTTTTGATATTGTAGCATTATTCTCATTAAATAGGGAGGGCCAGCGTTATAAATAGCAGGTATTAGTAATCTGCTAAAAACTTGCCAAGCTCGGTGTTAAAGGGCCATTTTTAGATGTCATTTTAGCTCGCGCTTTAGGTTTAATATTTACAGTGAGAGTTTTGGTTCAACTTAGTCGCTTTAGTTTTTAACCTTTTAGATTGCTTTTTAAATTTGCACTTTGCCTTTGGCACTATTACCACTTAGTAAAAGTCATTTACACAATGAGGGGATTATTTATTAATGCATAAGAAATATAATGCTCTACTTATTTTTACTAGCACAGTAATCGTATGCCTAGGTTAAGGCGCGAAAGCAGCACAAGTAAAAAGGATCAGGGAAACTTCCTGATTAACTGAATTATTACAGAGGTTTTTATGACGTTATCCCTAACTCCACGCCTAACACAGTTAGCCAATGCTGATTTGATCCAACCATTGGCGCATATTAAAAGGGGTATCGAAAAGGAAGCTTTACGAGTAACTACAGATGGTTTGTTGGCACAAAACCCTCATCCTTATAATTTAGGCTCGGCGCTAACTCATCCTCATATCACTACAGATTACTCAGAGTCGTTATTGGAGTTTATTACCCCAGCAGTTGAAAGTATTGATGACACACTCGACTTTTTACAACAATTGCACCGTTATACTGCCACTGAACTAACCGCGCAAAATATATGGCCAGCAAGTATGCCGTGTGCGCTTCAAGGTAATGATAGTGTGCCTATTGCTCAATATGGTAGCTCGGTGCAAGGACAAATGAAGCACACTTATCGTCGTGGGCTAGATATGCGCTACGGGCGTATTATGCAAAGTATTGCGGGTATTCATTTTAATTTTTCATTACCGGATAGCTTTTGGCAGGGGTATCAAACTCTACAGGGTAACCAAGACTCGCTTGCTGATTTTCGTTCTGCCCAGTATTTTGCGCTGATCCGTAACTTTCGTCGCTATGGTTGGTTATTGCTTTATTTATTTGGTGCATCTCCTGCGTTAAGCCGCTCGTTTGTTGATGGCCGCGCGCATCAGTTAGCCAGTTTGGGCAGCGATACGCTTTATATGCCTTATGCAACTTCGTTGCGAATGAGTGGTTTTGGCTATCAAAACGATGCCCAAGCGAGTTTAAATGTAAGTACCAATAACTTAGCTGAATATAGCCGCGATTTAACACAAGCGCTTCACACGCCACATGCACCTTATACTCGTATAGGGGTTGAGGTAAATGGTGAAAAACGTCAGCTAAACGATAATATTTTACAAATTGAAAACGAATACTACAGCGATATTCGCCCAAAACGTGTTACTCACGCGGGTGAAACACCACTGCAGGCTATGAACGATCGCGGGGTTGAATACATAGAAGTACGTAATCTCGATATTAACCCCATGTTGGCGCTAGGTATTGATGACACTCAAATTCGCTTTTTAGATACATTTTTACTGTTTTGCTTATTACAAGATAGCCCAGAAATTGGCGAGCAAGAACAACAGCGCTTGGCACGCAATCATACCCGTGTGACCGAGCAGGGGCGATGCCCTGATTTACTGCTAGAAACTGCTAATGGTGAGCTTAGTCGCAGTGCTTGGAGCGAACAGCTATTTGCAGAGCTAGACGCTATAGCAGAGTTACTTGATCAAGCTGGTAGCGGCTATAGTGAGGCGATACAACACTACAAGCCATTATTACAACAGCCAGAGCTAACTCCGTCGGGGCTTATGTTGACGCAGCTTGTCGCTAATAATCAGGATCACAGTGATTGGGTAGGGCAGCGCGCCACTGAGCTCACTGCACAATGGAAAAAAATGCCACTGAGCGCAGCACAAAGCGATTACTTTAAACAGCTTGTAAGTTCATCACACGCAGAGCAGCAAAAGTTAGAAGGTAAGGTTTAGCAAAAGAGCAGCTTTTAGGTGTCGGGCTTTAGCTTTTAGATAGATGATACGACCCCGATAAAGTAAACCGCACTAGGGTCGTATCAAGGTCAATACGCCCTATCAAGCTTGGTACTTGGATTTACTTGTAGGTGCGATTAAGCCTCAACCCCTGGCCGAAATTAATAAACCACAACAATAAAAGTAAACCCCAAATGAGCCAATACACTTTTTGAAATTTATATTGACACTTAACTTACCAATGTATAAAACCTTTAACTCTATTCTTTAGTTTGCATATTTTTAGCACGCTGCTCGGCTTCGATCAGGGCTTGAGATTTAGGTTCACGTTTTTTCTCTGCTATTTTAGGTTTTACCGATGAATTTGGATCCCAGCTATCATCCAGCGATAGGTTAGCAAATGGGTTGCTGTTGTCTATTTGCACATTTTGCTCTTTAGGCTCAGCTACTGGTTCTGGCTGTTGGTTTGTATCTGCTTTTATTACAGGCTTTGCTTTACTGCCTGGTAGCGGTGCATCGGGATCGAAAGTACGTACTTCGGGCTCTTTAAATTCGTGCTCGGTATTAAATGAAGTTGCTTGCTCTGTGGTGCTGTTTACAGGGGGGTGTATATTCGTTGTTGGTTGCTGCGCAATAATTGGCTCTGGGCTGATATTGGCGGGCTCAATTGCATTTTGAGCTGGCGTTTGATCATTAATTGCAGCTGGCGCTTGTTGAGTAACCTGTTGCTGGCGCTGCTTTTTAGTAGGCAGTGGTGCATCGGGATCGAACATGCGTACTTCTGGCTCGGCAAAGTCGCTGGCATTTTTTATTCGCTCTAAGGTGTTTTTAGCCGCGGCTTCAAACTCTGCGGTATTGGGCTCTGCTTTTGTTTTTGTTTTGGGTTTTTCATTACTAAATGTTGTATTTGTTGTTTTAGCTACGGTTTCTGGCTCGCTAGTACTTGCTTGTGGTTTTGCCAGCGCGGCATCAATTTGTTGCATTGAAACAGATTCTGCCGCAATTTGTGCTGTTGTCGTATTTTGCGTATTTACGGCGCTAGGGCTTGGCTTAGCTGCCGATTTAACTACTGATTTAGGAGCGGGTGTGGTAACAGCTGGGCTCGTTGGCAGTACTGTTGCCACCTCAGAATTACTTTGTTTAGAGCGGCGCATACGTACTAAAACCATTACGCCAATAAGTACTATTAGCAATAATAATAAGCTAGGTAGCAGTAGTGAGGCGGCGCTTTCGGTGTTTGGTTTTGATACTGGCGTAGGTTTTATATTTGCCGGCTTTTGTGCTGCTGCGATGGGCTCTGCGCTTATTTCTGTCGTGTTTGTCTGTGTACTTTTAGCTGCCGGATTTTTTATATCAGTACTTTTTATATCTGAGCTTTTTACATTAGCAACGGGTTCATCAGTTGTTACTTGGCTTTTTTGGCTAGGGCTTGCTTGTAACTCGGTATTAATACTCGCGGTATTGTCTGTCTCAGAGTGTGTTTTTAAAGGCTCAACAATAGGCGCTTTAACCGGCTCAGTAATAGGCTCGGGCAGTGCCTTCTGCGGCTCTGGATCATTAACAATAGCATGTGGCTTAGGTTTTGACTGAGTTGGTGTTACTACCGGCTTATTGCAATTTTTATTATAGTCGCGCGCGGCATTGCGGTAGCTGCGGCCCGTTTTGTTATTACTGTGCTGCTGCATTTCTTGTTTTATAAGTATGCACATAGCTTGGTTATAGGCTGCGCTATTAAAGCTATAAAATAGGGCAACACAAAGGGTCAGGCGTGTGAGTATTTTTATCATAAAGTTCAGTAGCGCTTAAGCATCAATAGTTTGATTTTAAGCGCTAATTTAAAATATATCTACTGTGGGCTACTCAATTACCATTAGGCTGCGATATTCGTCGTAGGCAAATTGATCGGTCATGCCGCTTATATAATCTTGAATTAACCGGCAGCGGTAATAAAACTCATAGGCGGTAAAGTGATCAGGCTCTTCTTGCATTGCATCTATGGCGTGCTGATAGCTGTTTAAGTGCTTTTTAGAAAGCTTTTTAACCAGTCGCGATTCTATTAATAAGCGTGAATCGCCATTGAGCGCTCGTTTAAAATCGTCACTGCTTAATAATAGCAGTGGTTTGTAGCAATCGAGCAGGCCGTTAATAATGCGGTAGCCTTGTAGTTCGAGTTTTTCTACTTCTTTGTTTGAAAGTACATATTCAAGCGCCACTTGTTTAAGGGTTATGGTGAGTGCGTGTAAATAGCTGCGATCCTCAAGTAGTGCTTGGTTAAAATCGCCATGATAAATGGGTTCTATGTGTTTAATAAAGCGTTTAGCCGCATGATTAACTAACGGATGCAGCAGCGCTACGCGTAAGTATATAAAAAATTCACTATTAAAATTATAAGGTTGTGCGTTGGCACGCTCAAGTGCGTAGTCTACGGCTTTATTTACAAAGTCTTGATGTTGGCTGTCGTCGATAGTGAGGTTTATAAGTACTTTTGTATAATGACTTTTAAGCTTTTGGCATAATAGTTCGGTGCTTATTATGTCTTTTTCTACGGCGTCTTCTATATCGGCTAGGCAATAGGAAATATCATCGGCGGCTTCCATAATATAACTTGCAGGGTGGCGGCAATACGGCTGAATTTCAAGCGCAGTTTGCAGTGCTTCTACAAAGTTTTTTTCGCTGTAGTAGTAACCGACCTTTTTCATTAAATAGTTTTTGTTTTGTGGTATCTCTTTTTTATCGAGCCCGGCAGGGCGGGTATATTTTAAAATACCGGCACTTTGGCTGTAGGTTAAATTAAGTAATTGTAATGAGTGAATAATACGTATGCCTTGGGCATTGCCTTCAAAGCTGCAAATGTCGTGTGCTAGGCTTTTAAAAACAACCCCAATACCAGAGTTAGGCTGTTTACAGCGCTCGGGGGTTACACTTGCTAAATTATTATTAAACCAATGGTTTATGGCGGCTTCACCAAAGTGACCAAACGGCGGATTGCCTATATCGTGCATTAGGCAGGCCATTTCAACTAGGCTTTCTAACGGCCGCTCTAGCTCGGTGAGTCCGTAGTCTTGCAGTTGCTGATAACTTAGTGATGCAAAAATACGTTGTACTATAAAGCGCCCTACTTGTTGTACTTCTAACGAGTGAGTAAGGCGAGAACGTACCGCGGCGTTGCGCTCTAATGGAAACACTTGGGTTTTTTGTTGTAGGCGACGAATAGCGGCGCTGTTTATAATTCGGCCCCGATCGCTCTCTAGTGCCATTTGTAAGTTAGCGGTAGTGCGATACATACGTGCGGGGGTTATTTTTTTACTAAAATCGATCATCATCTTGTCCTTTTTTAAGCTGATGACAGGCATAGTTTTAGCGCATCGTCATATGTTTTTCATTAATTTGCTTTAATCTATCAGTTTGTATCTTAAATTAATATATTGCTTTAAGATCGAATTACAAAGCAGGTTTTTAGATGTCAGGTAAAGGTTAGCCAAGTGCGGTGATTGTAGGTAGGCGGGATTTTACCTCGCGCTGTTACTTTGTAGGCGCATAGCTTGCTGGCGCGAAAAGCGTAGCTTTTAATTTTTAGCGCTTTGGTAGAGATGAGCCAAACGCGCTCATTTGCACACATATTTTATAAATAAACATTATGTTAAACAGGGTATTAAAATGAAACAGTGGATTGTAAAGGCAATATCGGTTTGCCTTTTATTAGGGATGAGTAATGCGTTTGCCGCAAAAGAGCAAACGGTAGTACTTATATCAATTGATGGTATGCGCTGGGATTATATAGAAAAACATGGTGCGCCTAATTTAAAAGCAATGGGTGAGCGCGGTGTAAGAGCGCAAAAGTTGATTCCGGTTTATCCTACCAAAACGTTTCCTAACCATCTTTCAATTATTACCGGCTTACTCCCTGTTAATCATGGCATTGTTGACAATAGATTTTGTGATAAAGCCCGTAATAATGAATGCTATAGCATGGGCAAAGGCTTTACCGATAGTACTTGGGTTAGCGGTACGCCGTTGTGGAACTTGGCTAAAATGCAGGGACTTAAATCGGCAGTTTATTTTTGGCCTGAGTCGGATGCGCGTTTTAACGGCATGGCCCCTGACTACTATTTTCATTACTCGCAGCATAGTGACTATCAAGACCGGGTTGATCAAATAGTGCAGTGGTTAAGTTTACCTAAAGCGCAGCGCCCACGTTTTGTTGCAGGTTATTTTTCATTGGTAGATAGCATGGGGCATAAATATGGGCCCGATGCGATGCAAACGCGCGATGCAGTTAAACAACTCGATGAGTTAATGGGGCAATTACAAGCGCGTTTAAGCAAATTAGATCAAGAAGTAAACTTAGTGATAGTGTCGGATCATGGTATGGCGCAGCTTGATCCAGCTAAAAGTATATTAGTTAGTAGTTTACCTAAAGATGACAACTTTTTAGTAAAAAATACCGGCCCGCGGTTACTTATTTATACAAAACCTGAGGCAGTTAATGCCGATATTGAGGGCTATAAAGCGCGTTTACAACAAGCAGCTAAAGGGCGTTATACGGTATTAACGGCTGAGCAGTTAGCGGGCTATCATTATAATAAAGGCACCCGTGTAGGCGATATTGTAGTGCAAACAACGGCACCAGCAATATTTGCTAGTTCAGAAAAAGCAGGCCCTATAGGCACCCACGGTTATGCTTATACCGATGATATGGCAGCAACCTTTTTAGCTGTTGGCCCTGCGTTTAAAAAGGGTATGAGTATTGAGCAAGTTAATAACTTAGATATTTATCCGGTATTGGCAAAAATAATGGGGCTAAAGTTACTTAGTAAAACCGACGGCGACGGTAAAAGCTTAATGCCCGCTGTGCAGCGAAAAATGATAGTGCATTAATCTGTAGTCTAAAAAATAACAGCTTAGGCTGTAAACTACATAATACCTAAGCGGCTAATTAGCCGCTTTTTTATGCCTGTAAACTGACATGACTATTTTTCACTCAAATTAGACCTCTTGCTAATTGCAAAGTATTTAACTGCCACGTATGTTAAAAATATAACAATAATAAATAGAGAAACTTATGGCAGGGATTGATCAGTTAGTTAGCCGTGTAATGGCAGGGTTGGTGGCCGTTATTATTGGCTTTACCAGCTCAGTAGCACTGATTTACCAGGTGGTTATTGTGCTTGGTGGCACGCCTGAGTTAGTAGCCAGCTGGATTTTAATGCTGGGCTTAGTAATGGGCAGCACCTCTATTATTTTATCGTATTATTATAAAGTGCCTATATTAATTGCGTGGTCGACTACAGGGGCTGCACTGCTAATTTCTACCGCCGATGGCTATAACCTAAATGAGGCCGTAGGGGCATTTATGCTCTGTGCACTATTGGTATTTTTATCGGGAGTGACGGGCTGGTTTGAAAAAGTTATGAACCGTATTCCCAGTGAGCTTGCCTGTGCCATGCTTGCGGGCGTATTAGTTACTTTTGGCATTGACGTATTTAACTTTATGAACGAATTACCGTTAATGATTGGCTTAATGGTATTAGTTTACTGCATAGGTAAACGTTACTTTGCACGTTTTACTATGTTAAGCGTACTAATAACCGGCGTATTACTGGCGTGGAATATGGGCCATATTGATACCAGCAACTTGCAATGGCAAGCTAGTAGTTTTGCTTATATAGCCCCAAGTTTTAACTTTCAGGCATTTATTAGTATTAGTATTCCTTTATATATAGTAACCATGACCTCACAAAACTTACCCGGTATTGCAGTACTAAAAGCCCATAATTATAAAGCGCCAATTTCGGCGTCACTTAATGTAACGGGTTTTATTAATTTAGTAACAGCGCCATTTGGCACCTATTCAATTAATTTAGCTGCCATAACAGCCGCCATTTGTATGAGTGAAGATGCAGATAAAAACCCCGATAAACGTTATTGGGCGAGCATAGCCGGTGGCGTTTTTTATATTATTATGGCGCTGTGCGCAGCAACATTAGTGGCCGTAGTGGCCAGCTTACCGCAAGCATTAATTTTAGCCTTAGCGGGTATTGCATTATTTGGCACTATTGCTTCAAGCCTGCAGCAAGCACTGCATAGCTCACAATATAGCGAAGCCGCCATAATTACATTTTTAGTCACCGCGTCAGATTTAACTCTGTGGTCGGTAGGCTCAGCTTGCTGGGGAATTATAGCCGGCGTATTAACGTTATTTATTATCCGTAAGGGTTAAAAGTAGGTTGTAGGGAAGCGATTAGGCGCTAGGTTTTAGGCGTATAAAAATTAAAAAACTCACCACTGGGTGCTACTCCTTTGTGGTGAGTTTTCACTTTCACCCGTGCACAAGGCACTAAGCAGACAAAAGGTTTTTTACTAAAGGTGCGATTAAGCTACAGCTACAGCAAACCGATCTTAGTCAGTTAATACCTAAAGCCTGATACCTAAAGCCTGATACCTAAACCTGCTCTTTTACTGCCTTTAAAGCATTGGTTTTAATATATCAAACATGGCGTCTATGTGATCGTCTCGCTCGTTTAGTGCAGCAATGTAACGGTATTTTTCACCGCCGGCATGTTCAAAAATTTCACGGTTTTCGCCCTCTAACTCCTCGAGGGTTTCTAAGCAGTCAGCACTAAACGCGGGGCTAATTATGGCAATATCTTTAATGCCTTGTGCAGGAAAGCTTTCAAGGGTAGCGTCGGTGTAAGGCTTTAACCATTCTGCTTTACCAAAGCGGCTTTGAAAGGTACTTATTACTTGGTCTTTATCAAGGCCAAGCTTTTCGATTACTAAACGTGTGGTTTGTAGGCATAAACAGTGATACGGATCGCCTCGTTCTAAAAATAGTTTAGGCATACCATGGTACGAAAAAACGAGTTTTTGTGGCATACCATTGGCTGCTAAATCTTCGCTAATACTGTTGGCTAACGACTCTATATAACGCGTGTTTTTGTGATAGCCGTTTATAAAATGCAGCTCAGGAACCCAGCGCCATTTACGCAGCACGTTTGATACCGCGTCAAAGGTTGAGCCTGTAGTTGGGCTTGAATATTGTGGGTATAACGGTAATACAATTATGCGCGTAAGGCCTTTATCGCGAAGTTGTTCCAACCCAGCTTCAATTGAAGGATTGCCGTAACGCATAGCCATAACCACTTCGGTATTGGTATAGCCATGCTCTTTTAATAGCGCATTTAATTTTAGGCTTTGCTGGCGAGTAATATGGGTAAGTGGTGAGCCGTTTTCGGTCCATATACTTTCATAAAGCTTGGCAGAGCGTTTTGGGCGAATACGTAAAATAATACCATGGAGAATAATCATCCATACAAAACGTGGTATTTCTACAATACGTGGATCTGATAAAAACTCACGTAAATAAGTACGCAAAGCACTTGCTGTTGGCGCATCAGGGCTGCCTAAATTGGTGAGTAATATGCCTGTTTTTTGATTGAAACGCCCATCATGGGGATTATCGGTAACGGCAGAAAATCGCGACACGTTATGCTCCTTCAAGCAAAATATTCAGAAATAACTATTAAGGCATAGTGTAACGAAAAAAAGCACTGTTTAGATCAATCATTTAGTTGTTTTAATTATAATTTTAAAAAATCAGCACGATTAGATACTTTGAGGTTATTACTTTTTATATAAAAACTAAAAAACCTGCCATTTTAGTGCACTGTAAACACCAGGTTACAGTGCTGTAAAGCTAAGTAACCATGGTTTGGCTGTAAAATGAGCAGTCAGTGAGTTGAAGGCCAGTGTAAATAATACGTTAACTTTTTAATATTTAAAATAAAATGCCGAATTGCTGGTATTTTAATCTATTAAAGGTGTTAATTTTCTATTTTAGAAGTTATTTGCATACATAGACTAATTATTTATGCGTTTTAGTATCTTTTTATTTATATATGTTGCTAGGATGTTGGCAGCAAGGTTTGTATGTAACAACCTTTCATAAATTATAAGAACACACAAAACAGGGTCGTCACTATGTCAACATATCGTTTAAACACACTCGCTGTTGCCGTTGCTTTTGCTTTTAGTGCACCAAGCATTGTTAACGCACAAGAAGCACCGGTTAAAGCTGTAAAAAATATTGAGCAAATATCAGTATTAGGATCACGCGTATCAAATCGTACTTCTACTGAATCCTCATCTCCTATTGATTTAATTGACGCGGACGATCTAAATAAAGGTGGCTTTACCGAACTTGGGCAAAGCTTACAAGCAACCGCACCTTCATTTAACTTTTCGCGTACGCAAGTATCTGACGGCTCTGATTTATTTAGACCTGCCACTTTACGTGGTTTACAGCCAGATCAAACACTAGTATTAATAAATGGTAAGCGCCGTCATAATCAAGCCATTTTTGGTTTAACAAGTACGGTTGGTGGTGGTTCAGCAGGCACCGATATGAATGCGATTCCGTTAGTTGCTTTAAAAGGTGTTGAAGTACTGCGTGATGGTGCTGCAGCACAGTATGGCTCTGATGCTATTGCAGGGGTTATTAACTTATCGCTTAACAATTCAACTGGCGTTACTACAGGTTATGTACAATATAGCGAAACCGGCGAAGGCGA
Organism: Pseudoalteromonas sp. SCQQ13; assembly: GCF_015864415.1. Classification (NCBI taxonomy): domain Bacteria; kingdom Pseudomonadati; phylum Pseudomonadota; class Gammaproteobacteria; order Alteromonadales; family Pseudoalteromonadaceae; genus Pseudoalteromonas; species Pseudoalteromonas sp. SCQQ13. The sequence goes on from NZ_JADYXG010000004.1 coordinate 21,075, forward strand.
TGGCGAAACAGTATCGGTTGGCTTAAACCGCGGTTTTGATTTAGGCAGCGAAGGTGGGTTCATTAACCTATCACTTGAGCACCGTGATGCCGAGGGTACGAACCGTGCAGAGCGCGATATTGGCGGTTCACTCGATGTAGCACCTGGTACGCTTTCTAAAGATGTACGCTGGAGCCAAGGTAATGCAGAGAGCGAATTTACCTCACTATTTTATAATATGGCACTGCCAGTTGGTGGCGATAATGAACTTTACTCATTTGGTGGCTATTCTGAACGTACCGCTTTAGGTAATGGTTTTTACCGAAACTTTAATGAAGCTGGCAAAAACGTAACTCAAGTATACGCAGATGGTTTTTTACCGCAGATTTTTAACGAAGCACAAGATATTTCACTTGCACTTGGACTTAAAGGCGAAATTAATACCGACTGGGGGTACGATGTATCGGCGGTGTATGGTGAAAACCAATACGACTTTACTTCACGTAACAGCATTAATGCCTCGTATGCGGCAGAGTATGTTGCTAATAACCCAAATGCGAGTGACGCTGATATAGCGGCTAATGCGGGCCCAAGTGGTGGGTATTCAGGTGGTTTCCGTTTTGATCAAACTACAGTTAATGCCGACATTAATGGCATTATAGATATTGGTCGTAGTGAGCCTCTTTATTTGTCGTTTGGCGCAGAGTACCGTAAAGAAAATTACGAAATAGTCCCAGGGGAAGAAGCTTCTTATGCGTGTGGTTTAGCTAATATGGATACCTCGTATCCGTCAGTTAACGATCCTAATCAATTTGCAGAGTGTGGTTTTCAAGCTTATAACGGTTTGCGCCCTGAAGCGTCAAATTCACAAAGCCGCGACAGTTATGCATTTTATGTAGATGCTGAAACCATGATCACCGATGCATGGAACGTAAGTGGTGCACTGCGCTACGAAGATTTCTCGGATGCAGGCGATGATTTAATTGGTAAATTAGCAACGCGTTATGAGTTTAATGATGACTTTGCCGTGCGCGCTGCTGCATCTACAGGCTTTAGAGCACCGTCGTTACAACAAAGTGGCTATACAGCGTTTACCACTAACTTAGGCTCAGACGGCACGTTAAGCCAATCGTTTACAGCAACCACAGGTTCGGCATTTCCTTCTGCTTTAGGGGTTAATAGTTTAGAGCTAGAAACATCTAAAAACTTAAGCGCAGGCTTTGTTTATGATGTAACCAGCGAGCTTTCGTTAACGGTTGATTTTTACCACGTAGAAATTAAAGACCGTATAACGCTAGGTAGTTTATTATCAGCAGATGATGTGGCATTTAGTGCAGAGGCAGTTGCTGCATTACAAGCAACCGGTGCAGTGCAAGCAAACTATTTCTCAAATTCTTTAGATTCAACTACGCAAGGTGTTGATATTATTGCATCTTACCGTACTGAATTGGACGGTGGTAACTTAGGTATTACTTTTGCGGGTAACCTAAACGAAACTAAAATTGATAATGTAAATGCAGCACCTGGTATTCCAAAAAATGTCGCGCTTGATGATATACAAAGCAGCTTTTTAACAGACGGCCAACCAGGTGAGCGTGGTACGTTAACCTTTGATTATGAGCGCGATGCTTATAGTTCAATGATACGCTTTAACTACTTTGGCGAAACCGATGTTAAATACTTTGCTAACGACCATATTTCGTTACCTGGGTTTTTATCACCTACGGGTTCGTTTAAGCCTACCAGCACGGTTGAGTCAGCAGTATTGGTTGATTTAAACGTGACTTACCAAATTAACGATACGTTTGCTGTATCGGTTGGTGCTGATAACGTATTTGACGAAACGCCAGATGAATTAGGTGATGATGAAGTACTTAACTTTATCTCTAATGGCGGATTTAAATACCCATTACGTGCCGTACCTTATGGTTTTGATGGCCGTAGCTACTATGCAAAATTAAGCTTTAGCTTTTAATATTTAATAGCAGCTAAACAGTAACAAGCGCAGTTATTTACTGCGCTTTTTTTTGCCTTAATTTTATACAAATGAGGGCTGTGAAATAGGGGGAAAAGGGGGAGTGATATATTTTTTAAATGGCGCTTTAAATCACTTGTAAGCTTGTAAATTAAGCATACAATCGCCATATCTGAGTAATATACAATCTATTTTATAATTAGTTGGTTTATAGGAAAAATGATGACTAAAAAATCGAAAGCAAAAACGGCTACTAACAGCGCCGTAGATACTGGCCGCGGTGTTATAAGGCACAATGCGTTGGCTGCACTGGTTACTTCTAAGGTGTTTAAACCACAAGTGGTTAAAGCTAAAAAAGGTAAAGGCTCTTTCAAGCGCAGCAACAAACATGCAGGACAAGAGTCCTATTTAATCGCCGCTTAAATAGCTGTGATCAAATAGGGCTTTTAGTTAAAAATTAGGTGTTAGGTAGGTTAAACAAATACTTTAGTTTTCAAAGCTAATTACTACCTAAAGCCTGCTCGCCCCCCAAAATGAAAAAGCGGACTGACAGCCAAAATGGCCGACAGTCCGCTGTTATCAAATATAAGACCCTAGTTATGCTGCTTTAAAACAGTATACTGCAAGTTTGTTACCGTCTAAATCACGAGTATAAGCAGCGTAGGCATTAGGAGCCCAACCGCGAGTACCCGGTGCGCCTTCATCAGGGCAACCTGCTGCTAAAGCCGCTGCATGGAAAGCATCTATTGATGCACGATCAGGTGCTTCAAAGCTAACCATAGTGCCGTTACCCACAGTTGCAGGCTGGCCGTTGGCAGGTTTTAGTACAAAGAAAGACGGTGCGTCTACGCCCCAAATTGAACCATTGTCATCTAAATCTGCAATACGCTTAAGACCAATAATACTTAATACGTTGTCGTAAAAGGCGCGAGCCTTGTTTAAATCGTTTGTGCCTACTGTTGTATGTGTATATATGCTCATAGTGGATTCTCCGAAAATTTAATAAAATTTATTTAGGTGTAAACATGCTATCTGCAGTGCGGTGTGCGGTATATACGGCTTCACCATCACTTTGAGCATCAAATATAACGGTAACATTAGGCGTGAAAAGCACAACGTCGCCTACTTCTGCTACATATTTATTGCCTTGTAAATCGCGCATCACAATTTTGCCTTTAGTGATTACTTTGTATTCTACAAATTCATAAACAAATTCAAATTCAACGCCAGGCTGCATAGCAAAAAAACCAACCGTTAAGCCGTTTGAGTTATCGGTGACTGTCAGCTCAGCCATCTGACTTTTTAAATCTTTAACTTCAAGCAAGCCCGCAAGATCGTTAAGTTTATAAGTGCCCGCTTTAAATAATTGAATGCTTGGCTCTTGAGCAAGTTTAGTGGTAACAGATTGAGTCATTAATGTGATCCTAATATGCTGTACTGAAACATCAGTATCTATAAATTGTGTGTTTTGTTTTAATGCTTAGCGTCAGTGCATTGCTGCTGTTTGACCCATGAGCCGTACTTTACATTGTTTATCACAAATGATAACCGGCATAAAAATCAAATGACTTTTACCTAGCAGTAACAATGTAGAAAAATTAAAGGTGGGGGAATAAATAGGTTAACGCTAATAAATTAAATATCAGCAAAGGCTCGCCAAGTAAGATATTGGTAATGGTAGGTAGGAATTTATTGGTGTGTGTTTGTGGTTACCAGCACACCAAACTGCGGAGCGGGCAGGCGGTGCGCGGCAGAGCTAGCATGAAATTAAAGCTTAATAACAAAAAGCACGATGTAAAAATCGCACTTACAAGTAAACCCAAACACCGAGCTTGGCTAATCTTTACCTAAAACTTGAGACCTAAAGCCAGTACTTTCCCTTAAATTTTTGTTGTTGAATCTCGTACTAAAAGTTCGGGAGTGTAGTGGCATAGTTAATTTAGCCATCTATTAAGAAACAAGTATTATGCTAATACGCATACAGTTTTAGCTTATATAGCGCGATATAAAATTGCAGTTAAGCAAGCCTAAATACAAGGTTTGCTTAATTTTTACCTGAGCGCTGTTTTATTTTAACCTCGTTACTTTTACTTTAATTTTACCGGCGTTAGCGCCATAAAATCGGCTTAAGTCGTTGGCAAATGGAGTAAATTCACCTGATTGCACCATTTTAACATCTGCGCCGTCGGCTATTGCAAATAAGTTCTTGTCACTTTTATTAATAGCGCCAATTAACGAAAACCACTGTGCATTTGGCAGTCGTCTAAATGGCTCGAGCAATGCCATAGAGATTTCTTTTACGCCAAGTTGCACGTCATCGCGATGCCAGCCAAGCGCAGTACATTTTATACCGTCGTCAAACCAATACTGATCAGGGTAAGGGGTAAAGCGATACGTTGCGCCTTGCTCTAGCATTAAACCAGTGGCGTTGTAGGCTTCACTGGCAAATACCACCACATCTTGGCTTTGCTTTACTGCCAGTACGCTCATATTTTGGTTAGCAAGCATAATATGTGCACTTAACCCGGTAAAACTAAGTTGGGTATTATCGTTATAGATTATTTTATAAGGCAGGTTTTTAAGTGACTCTGGGCGGTAACTGGTGAGTTTGTTAATGCGTTCGGCCACGCTGTGGTGCACTAATGGCTCAAGAGGACTTGGTTCGTTATCTATCAGTACATAGCATTCTCTATCTACTAGTTTAAAAAATGGGTTAAACCAAAAATAATTTTGCTGATGGCTTAATGCCAACGGGTCGGGTGTAATTGTTATATCGTCTTGCGCGATTACTTTATTGTTAGGAAGTAAGGCTGCATAGTCAATATCGTGACTGGTCAAAAAGGTGATATTTAACGGCTGCGAGATTAACCACTCTATTGCATAGCGCAAGCAAATATCGGCTAAACCATCGCGATAGTAACCGCCACCAATATCAGAATGCGCACCAGCAAACCACAATTCGGTAATGTTGCTTTGTTGGTTCATTAGTGTGGGTTCAAACGCGCGACGCTTTTCATCCAGGGCTACAAAATGTAAGGCTTGAGTAACATTACTTGCTATGGTGTGGTTTTCAAAAATTACATGCTCTGCGCCACGGGTCGCTTTGGTTATTTTTGATAAACCAATAGAGGCAATAGTGTCAAATACACACAGGTATACTTGCTCACTTATTAATGGTTCTAATAATTTTGCTAAGCGCCTAGCGAGTGCAGCGCCTCGGCTAAAACCAGTTAATAAGACAATGTCGCCTAGCTTATAATGGCTTTTAAAATCACTTAGGGCTTGTTTTAAAATGCTAGCTACATCGTCGTTACGTGGTGCGAGTGTTTGATTTAAAAAACGTTTTAAGCGGCTGCCTTTAGTACCAATACCTTGATAATAAAAACTAAGTTGATTGGTTAATTTAGTATTAGGAGAGTTATTAAGTTGTCCGCCAGCGAGTAAGTGTAGTTTAAGAATATTAGAAATACTGCTGTCTTCTTTAAAATGATCAGCACTAAACTGCTCGGCGTCTCTAGGCTCAGCACCGGTGCCATCAAAGTTAAAAATGAGTGTTTTAGCCGTCATTGCATATTACCTCCTAAGCTTTTTTACTTTATACCCAAAGCAAGCCTTTGAAATGCTGAACTTTGCATTTTGAGATGGTTTGGATATATAACGTAAAAGTGTTAAATATTAATGACAGCGGTAATAAATTCACCGCTGTGGTGTTTAAACTCTGCAAAACTTTAATGTAACTTCATTTTAGGGCGTACCACGCGCAGTATTTTTTCGCTGATCCACAAGGCAAAGGTTTTTGCACTGCCGTGAATGGCGCGTTGATGCATGCGATAGAGCGAAATATACATAAAGCGGGCAATTTTACCTTCAATAAAAAAGCTATTACTGGTGAGATTACCCATTAAATTACCAACTGTACTGTAGCGAGACAGATTAACTAAAGAGCCGTGATCGCTGTACTTAAAGCCACTCAATGGTTGCTGTTTTAATGTGGCTATAAGATTTTTTTCAACACATTGCGCCATTTGATGCGCCGATTGCGCCCGCGGTGGCACTTGTTTGCCGTCGGCTTGGGTAAAGGCGCAGCAATCGCCCAATACAAAAATGCTGTCATCAACCGTGCTTTGTAAAAATTGGTTTACTTGAATTTGATTGCTGCGAGTGAGCTCAAAAATACCTAGGTCTTTAATAAAATCAGGAGCTTTTACTCCTGCAGCCCAAAGCATAATATCGGCATTAATGTGCTCATCGTCTTTGGTAATGAAGCCGTGCTCGGTGGCCTCTTTTACTTGCGTTTGTTCGCGTACATTAACCCCTAATTTTAGCAGCTCGCGCTTGGCACTAACGGCAATGCGCTCGGGAAGTGCGGGTAAAATGCGTGGCCCGGCTTCAATTAAATGAATATGTAAACGTTTGGACGACATATTAGTTAAGCCGTATAGCTTTAATAACTCAGAAACATGATACAACTCAGCCGAGAGTTCTACACCGGTTGCGCCGCCGCCCACAATGGCAATGTTTAAAGATTGTTGTTGATTGTCGTCTTGGTGCAGGCGGGTAAAGCTGTCGAGTAACGAGTGCTGAAAGCGCTCTGCTTGCTGATTAGAATCTAAAAAATAGCAATGCTCTTTTATACCAGGGGTATTAAAGTCGTTACTTACGCTGCCTATGGCAATAACAAGATGGTCGTAGCGCACGTTGCGCTCGGGTAAAATAGTGTGGCCTAATTCGTCATAAAGTGGTGCGAGGGTAATGGTTTTATTGCTTTGGTCAATATTACAAAATGTACCAAGCTGAAAGCGATAATGATGTTTAGCAGCATGAGCGCTGTACACTACGCCATCTAAATCTGGGTCAATAGAACCGGTCGCTACTTCGTGCAGTAACGGCTTCCATATGTGGGTGCGGTTTTTATCTATGAGTAGTATGTCTGCGTGTTTTTTCTTTCCTAGTTTATGTCCTAGTTGGGTTGCAAGCTCTAATCCGCCAGCCCCACCGCCAATAACGACGACTTTAGGTGTGGTAATATTCATAACGCTGCCTTTAAAAATAATATACCCAAATAATCTATGTAGAATTATTTTTTTGAGGTTACTTGGGTATGAATCAAGTTATTTTGGCAAAGGCTAAACTCGTTATTTATATGGCTATATTCTGCGCCTAAATAAAGGATGTGTCAGCAAAAAATAATGAATAAGTTATACTCACACTTTTAAAGCTAAATAGTGTGTATTTTTATACTTACTTAGGTTTTACCGTGTAGGAATATTTTTCCTTTTGAGGGAAATATTTAAACAGGATATTTTATGACCCCTTCATTAATTCAATCACTTGAGCAACACTTTGGCTTTAATCAGTTTAGAGGCGGGCAGCAGCAAACCATAGAGCAGCTGTTAAATGGGCAATCGTCGTTGGCTATATTTCCCACCGGCTCGGGTAAGTCTTTGTGTTATCAATTAACCGCGTTGCATTTACCACATTTAACCTTAGTGGTGTCGCCATTATTGGCATTGATGAAAGATCAAATTAGCTTTTTAAACAGCAAAGGTATTTATGCTGCCAGCCTTGATTCGAGCCAAGACCAAATGCAAAGCAGCACAGTAATGAACGATGTTCGCAGCGGTAAAGTTAAAGTGTTAATGGTGTCGGTTGAACGCTTTAAGAACGAGCGTTTTAGAGAGTTTATTAACCAAATAGCAGTGTCTATGTTGGTTGTTGACGAAGCGCACTGTATTTCTGAGTGGGGACACAACTTTAGACCCGACTACTTAAAACTACCACGCTACCGTGAAGAGCTTAATATTCCGCTGGTATTATTATTAACCGCCACCGCGACTAAAAAAGTAAAGCGCGATATGGCCGAGCGCTTTGCCATTGCCCCAGAGTGCATTGTACAAACCGGTTTTTACCGCGCTAATTTAGACTTAAGTGTGCTGAGTGTAAAAACGGCGGATAAAAATACCGAGCTTGCTAACATTATTAGCGCACAAAATGGCCCAGGTATTGTGTATGTTACCTTGCAGCAAAGTGCCGAACAAGTGGCTAATATGCTAAGCAATCAAGGGCTGCAAGCGGTGGCGTATCATGCTGGGCTTGAAGATACACTTAGATGGCAAATTCAAGATGACTTTATGGGTGGTAAAATTAATGTAGTAGTGGCTACGATTGCTTTTGGAATGGGCGTAGATAAAGCCGATATTCGCTTTGTTATTCATTACGACTTACCTAAATCGATTGAAAACTACAGCCAAGAAATAGGCCGAGCAGGGCGCGATGGTAACCCGTCACAGTGTTTTACCTTAGCCAACCTTGATGGGTTAAATACAGTAGAGAACTTTGTGTATGGCGACACCCCAGAGCTAAGCGGTATTGAGCATGTAATTAACGATATTCGCCAGCACCACAGCTCGCAGCAGCAATGGGAAATGCAAGAATATAGCCTTTCAAGCGACAGTAATATTAGGCAACTTGCGCTTAAAACTTTGTTAGTACAGCTAGAAATGCAAGGTGCAATTACGCCGCAATACGCTTACTACGCCGATTTTAAATATAAGTTTTTGGTTGATAAAAACGAGTTGCTAGGCCAGTTTGATGAGCAGCGCCAAGCATTTTTAACGCAAATATTTAGCCATACCGATTTTAAAAAAGTATGGGGCACGCTTAATTTTGATAGCCTGACACAAGCCGCGCAAGTCGATCGAAAACGAGTGGTTGCGGCGCTTGACTACTTAGCCGAAAAACAGCTTATTACCCTAGAAACCAAACGTATTACCCAAGTGTATAAAGTGCATAGTGAGGTGATAAACAACCCTGAACTTGCGCAGCAACTGCATGATTATTTTACCGATAAAGAACAAGCCGAAATAAAACGTATAGCTGCATTGGTACGCTTTTTTGAGTTGCAAAGCTGTTTAAGCTACAACCTTGCCCGTTATTTTGACGATCAAAATGCGCCCCAGCAATGCGGCCATTGCTCAGTATGCAGAGGCCACAGTGTTAAGCTTGAATATTCAGTGCAAGCAGATGTTGTTGATGAGAGTGTAATTTATCAAAAAGTAGATGAGTTTTTACAGCACCTAGCCAGTAAAGGCTTTAATAACGTAGGTATAGAAACCCAATGTCGCTTTTTAGCGGGCATGAGCGTGCCTTTATTTGCACGCAATAAAGTGCGCCAATTGAGTGGTTTTGCGCTGTGTGAAGCGATGCGCTACAGTGATATTAAAGCGAAATTACTGGCGCGTCAGCTAGCATAATATTAGCTAAATTTAACCTAGTTAGCCTTTAAAATAGCCCCTAGAGATAGATTTACTCTGCCGATTTGAGCTTAGTTGGTGTATCCTAGTGGCTTACTTTATTTTATTAAGCCACTATGCCTCAAATTGTTATTCCGGTTAAAAACCTCACCACCACCCCAGAGCCTGTTACGTGTGCTAATTGCCAAGCCTGTTGCTGCCAATTAGAAGTACGCATAGTGACAGATACCGGTGTGCCATTTCATTATATTGAATACGATAAATGGGGCAGCGAAGTAATGAAACGTGCCGATGATGGCTGGTGCCAAGCCCTCGATCGCAACACACTCATGTGTTCTATTTACGAAAACCGCCCGTTAGTGTGTCGCGAATTTGAAATGGCGTCGGATGAGTGTATTACCGAGCGCGAGCTAGGCGGAATTTAAATTATTACAGCAAACGTAAAAAGGGCCCAAGGCCCTTTTTAAATGTGTACTAATTTAATGTAATTGGTATAACTATAAAACTAATACCAGCCGATTATTAATCGTATTTAGCTTCAAGCTCTTGTGCGGTATGAAATTTTTCATGGCTTTGTAATTGCTCATCGTACTTAACTAGGTTTTTAAAGTGCGCTAGTTGACCTGAGTTTTTAACAATTTCGACAATAAACGACATCATAAAATCGGCGCCGGTTAGGGTGTCGCCTACTAAGTAACGTTTGCCTGCTAGGCGATCGTTAAAGTAGCTTATTACTTTAGCTGTTTCGGCGTCGGCGTAACCTTCTAAAAACTGGGTTTTAGCGCCATCTTTTAATACAAACATTTTAAGCAGCAGCGGTAAAATAGCTGAGCTTTCGGCAAAGTGTAGCCATTGCTGATAATCAACATAATCGCTAGTGCCTGCTTTAGGTGCAAACTTTCCGTTACCGTATTTAGTAATGAGGTAATCGGTAATTGCGCCCGACTCGGCAACAATAATCCCATCATCTTCTATCACCGGCGACTTACCAAGCTGATGAATATGTTTAAGTTCATCTGGGGCTAAAAAAGAGTCTTTATTACGTTGGTAAGCAACTATTTCATAATCTACGGCTAATTCTTCTAGTAACCAGATAATACGTTTTGAGCGTGATTTATTTAAATGATGTAGCTTGATCATAGTAATCCTTGTTGCGTTGCTACTTTATATAGACAGCAACGCATTAAATTTAAAGTGGGCTGTTAATTTTAACTACGGTTTTACCGAAGTTTTTTCCGCTGATCATATCGTTAAAGGCAGTAATGGTATTTTCGATGCCTTCTACCATATGTTCGCGGTATTGAATTTTTCCATCTTGTAGCCATTGCTGCATAGCGGTTGCAAACTCATCATAACGATGGCCATAATCGTCAAAAATAATAAAGCCTTGCATTTTAATACGCTTAGAGAGTATTTGCCCCATTAGCATACCCAAACGATCAGGGCCTTCTGGTAAGCTAGTTGTGTTATACTGCGACACTAAACCACACACAGGTACGCGTGCTGATGTATTGAGAAGTGGCAATACGGCGTCGAATACCTTTCCGCCCACATTTTCATAATAAACATCAATACCGTTATCACAGGCTTGTTCAAGTTGCTGTGCAAAATTATCTGCTTTGTGATCAATACAGGCATCAAAACCTAATACTTCTACTGCGTGCTTACATTTTTCACTGCCACCGGCAACGCCGACGACTCTACAGCCTTTAATTTTTGCAATTTGGCCAACGGTAGCGCCCACAGGGCCTGTTGCTGCAGCAACGACCACGGTTTCACCTGCTTTAGGTGCACCAATATCAAGTAATCCCATATAAGCGGTAAAGCCCGGCATTCCCATAATACCTAGTGCATACGAAGGATTAGCAGGCTCTTTGCCTAATTGCATTAACCCTTCGCCGTTGCTAATAGCGTAGTCTTGCCAACCAGTGTAAGCCAATACCCATTCGCCTTCGCTAAAGGAGTCGTTTTTAGACTCTTGAACTTGGCATACAGTTGCCCCAACCATCACGTCGCCAACATTTACTGGGTCGGCATACGATTTAGCGTCGCTCATGCGGCCACGCATGTAAGGGTCAAGGGATAAGTAAATGGTACGCAGTAATACTTCACCATTTTTTAATGGCGGCAGCTCTAGTGTTTTTAATGCAAAGTTTTCATCGGTAGGAGCACCGTGTGGGCGTGATGCTAACGTGAGTTGTCGACTGGTTACTGACATATAAAATCTCCAATAGATGAGTGAACTACTTTGATCTGAATGTTTTAGTTTGTGTTTAAAGCAAAGTTGAAACTAAACAATAATGCGCAGATAAGTAGTAAGAAACCTGAGCTCCGGATAATAAACTTATCTCAAGCAGCTATTTTCAGCGCTAACTGCGTTGAATTTACTTGCAATAGGCCAGCTATTGACGCGTAAATTCGCCTTGTTTTCACTGAAAACCTCTGGCTAGAGAAAATAAAATCAAATATAACGATGATTCAATACGTTAGTAAATCTCTTAACCAGAGCTCAGGTTAAGTATGTATATCTTAATACAGGAGTTTTGGGCACACGGTTAAAAAATCAACCCCAAGGTGTGAGTATTTACTCTAAGGTGAGTTTATAAGTGGATTAACTGATTTCTATAGCGCTATAACTTTTATTTAAACTACTCTAAAATGAATGCTATTAACTTAACAACAATAGATGCGAAATTATTATGCACCCACACATTAGTAAGCTTTATAACAGTGCGTTAAAGCCAAGCCGATTAATTATAGGCCTAATGAGTGGTACCTCGTTAGATGGACTTGATGTTGCCTTATGTAAAATAACTGCCGCGGGTGTGCATACCCAAATTGAGGTTTTAAAGTTTACTACGGTTGATTATAGCGATGATTACAAAACAAAAATAAAGCAGGTATTTGCCAAGCGTGAATGCAACTTAGAATACCTTACGTTACTGCACCCTTGGGTTGGTAAATTACATGGCGACATGGTTAATCAGTGTTTAAACAGCTGGCAGGTAAACCCAGCCAATATAGATGTAATAGCCAGCCACGGACAAACTATTTACCACTGTCCTAAAAGCCAGCATCAGTATAACGATTTTAACAATGGCACTTTACAAATTGGCGACAGCGACCAAATAGCCGTTACTACAGGTATTACTACCATTGGCGATTTTAGGCAAAAGCATATAGCAGCAGGCGGCGAGGGCGCACCACTTGCCGTGTATGGTGATTATTTGTTTTTTTCAAGCTCTGACGAAAACCGTATTTTGCTCAATATGGGCGGTATAGCTAACCTCACTTTTTTACCCCAAAATGGCGATAGCAACGCAGTATTTAGCTCTGACATTGGCCCATGTAATACCATTATGGATGCCTATGTGCAGCGTTATTTTAATAACATGCATTACGATGAAAACGCTGCGATAGCGAAAGCGGGCGTTATTAATACTGCGTTACTAACAGCGCTTTGCGACAATCATTTTTTAACCCTAAAAATGCCAAAAACTACTGGCCCTGAAGTGTTTAATCTGGCTTATTTAGAGGCTGCGCAACAGGCTTCAAATACCCAAAAGTTAAGTCATCAAGACGTAATGGCCACCTTAAACCGCTTTACCGCAGAGGTTATTGCCAATGCGCTAAATACGTGTGTAAAAATGGCGCCCAATAGTGTGGTGTATGCCAGTGGCGGCGGCATTCACAATTTACTCTTAATGCAACATTTAGTAACGCTTTGTCCGGCCATAAAAGGTTTTAAAAATACTCACGCATTAGGGGTTGATCCCGACGCGAAAGAAGCGGTACTTTTTGCTATTTTAGCTAACGAATGCTTAGCCGGTGAGCAGCTACACCTTGATAATAAAGCTCAAGGAATTGCAGGCGTTACTATGGGTAAAGTGAGTTTTGCAGATTGAAACCACATATTCTAAGCTTAAGTTTTTAGGTGAGACCTAGCCAAACTCACTGTTTGGCCTTTGCATAACTGCGACTTACTGTTTTAGGGTAAGCTTATTTTTTTGCGCTGCCATTAGCGTGAATATTGTTTTGTAGTAATTAATTGCAGCTGCGCTTTAATTATTATAAAAATGTTATTGCTTATTTACTTTTTAAAGATGCACCAATCCTCCCTTAGTTTCGCCCCTCAGGCCTTAGTGGTGCACTTTTATAACTAAAAAGACCAAACCCATCCAAATCAACTATGCGCTTTTTTAAAACATAAGGCATAGTTATTAAATGCAGTGTAAATGGGCTGTTAATAACTATTTTTGACTATATATATTCATATAATCTGAATGTATATTCATTTCTTGGTTGACTCAGCGTTATTTTACGGCTAGTTTTTATCCCCCTTTGATTAAAGTTTTCACTAATAAATACTGCACTATACAAATTCAAAAAGATTTTACAGTGGCTGTTTTAGGCATTTTAACGATTTTTTGAATGAGATAAGCGCATACCTCGAGTATATAAAAATATATGACTTAATTAGTAAGCACAATTTAGCTGATAGCAATAGGCTGATGAAATAGGAATAAGTAATGAATGATATGAGCAAAAAATCCCAAGGTCTTTATCGCGCTGAATTTGAACATGACAGTTGCGGCATTGGCTTTGTCGCTAACCTTAAGGGTAAAAAGTCACACGATATTATCGAAAATGCACTCACCATGCTCAGCTGCATGGAACATCGTGGTGGAACAGGGTTTGACGTTAAAAGTGGTGATGGTGCTGGTATTCTTATTCAAATTCCTCATGAGTTTTTCCGTCAAGAAACCGCAAAGCTAGGGTGGACGCTGCCAAGCGCCTTAAACTATGGTGTGGGGATGATTTTTTTCCCGCGCGATAAAGCACTTAGCGACGCGTGTAAAAAAATACTAAATCAAAATATTGCCGAACTGGGTTTAACCTTAATAGGGTATCGGGATGTTCCGGGCGATAACTCTATGTTAGGCGCGGCTTCATTTGAAAGCGAGCCAAATATTGAGCAAGTGTTTATTGCTAAGCCGCAAGCGCTAAGCGCACAAGAATTTGAACGTAAGCTGTTTGTGCTGCGTAAATACACATCGCATAAAATTAATGGTTTAGATTTCACCGAACGTGACGAATTTTATGTAACCTCAATGTCATCTACCAAAATTGTTTATAAAGGCCAGTTTACTACCGAGCAAGTGCGCCAGTATTACCTTGATCTGCAAGACGAGCGTACTATTTCGGGAATGGCGATGTTTCATTCTCGTTTTTCAACCAACACTTTTCCTGCTTGGCGCCGCGCGCAGCCGTTTCGTTATATAGCCCACAATGGTGAAATTAATACGGTACGCGGTAATATTAACTGGATGAATGCTCGTGAGGCATTGTTTAGCTCGGTTAATTTTAGCGATGCTGAATTGAATATGTTAAATCCGGTGTGTAATAACGATAACTCAGATTCGGCTAATCTTGATATGGCTATTGAGCTATTAGTGCTCAGCGGGCGGTCTTTGGCGCAAGTAATGATGATGATGGTGCCAGAAGCATGGCAAACACAAACCAATATGGATGCCACCAAGCGCGCATTTTATGAATACTATGCGTGTATTATGGAGCCTTGGGATGGCCCAGCATCGTTATCGTTTACCGATGGCAACGTTATTGGTGCAACACTTGACCGTAATGGTTTGCGCCCTTCGCGTTACTTGTTAACCGAAGATGGCACGCTAGTGATGGGCTCTGAAACCGGTGCATTGTGCGTTGATCAATCAACGGTTGTTGAAAAAGGGCGTTTGCAACCGGGTAAAATATTTATTGCTGACTTAGAGCAAGGTCGCATTATTAGTGATGACGAAGTAAAACAACACGTTAGCTCGGCTCAGCCGTATGCTCGTTGGTTAGCTGAAAACAAAATTGAATTAGACAATTTACCCGTTCCTAGCGCGTCTTTTGCCCAGCCGCCATTGGCAGAGCTGCGAAAAATACAAAAAGCATTTGGTTACACCAGCGAAGATCTTAACCTAGTACTGGCGGGTATGGTTGGTACGGCTAAAGAGCCACTAGGCGCTATGGGTACCGACACGCCGCTTGCAGTGCTGTCGCATCGCCCGCAACAATTATCACATTATTTTAAGCAGTTATTTGCGCAAGTAACCAACCCACCCATCGACCCTATTCGTGAAGAGTTGGTTATGTCGTTGCGCGGTTATATTGGCCGCTCACTTAACTTGCTCGATGAAACACCTGGGCATTGCCATAAGGTTGAAATAGAACAGCCTGTATTGACCAATGAGCAATTACGCAAACTACAGTATATAGATAACAATCATCTTCAAGCTAAAACGATCGACATTACTTTTAAAGCCAGCGGTGGGCCAGGTGCACTAAAAAGAGCACTGGATCGTATTTGTTTATATGCCAAAAATGCCGTTGAAGATGATTATGAAATACTCATTTTAAGTGACCGTGGCGTAGACAGCGACCATGTTGCTATACCTTCGGTATTGGCAACAGCAGCGGTGCATCACTATTTAATTCGTGAAAAACTACGCTCATCTGCCGATATAATTTTGGAGTCGGGTGATATACGCGAAACGCATCATTTTGCTACTGTTATTGGTTATGGCGCTGCGGCAGTTAACCCGTATTTAGCCCTAGAGAGCATGTATGGTTTACGTGATGAAGGCGTACTTGATACTAACTTAACAAATGAACAAATTACCCAAAAATACACCAAAGCGGTCGGCAGCGGCTTGTTGAAAACCTTCTCTAAAATGGGTATTTCAACGCTACAGTCGTATTTAGGTGCGCAAGTTTTTGAAGCCTTGGGCATTAACTCTGAGGTTATTGATCAGTACTTTACCGGTACGGTTAGCCGTATTGAAGGCTTAAGCCTAGATCAAATTGCCCAAGAGGCGCTATTACGCCACCGTGAGGGTTTCCCTGAGGCCAACCGCATTGCTATAGATAAACTACTGCCTACGGGCGGAGAATACTCGTGGCGTCATGATGGTGAACGGCACTTATTTAATCCCACGGTAATTCGCTTACTGCAGCATTCAACAGCCAGTAATAATGTTGAGCAGTTTAAGCAGTATGCAAAAACGGTGGACGATCAAAGTAAAGAAGCCTTTACCTTACGGGGTTTATTACAATTGAATAGCGATCGTCCTGCTATTGCCTTGAGCGAAGTGGAACCGGTTGCCAACATTTTTAAACGCTTTGCCTCGGGTGCTATGTCGTTTGGCTCAATTTCGTGGGAAGCACACACTACTTTAGCTATAGCTATGAACCGCATTGGCGGTAAAAGTAACAGCGGTGAGGGCGGCGAAGACCCAATTCGTTATACTGCGCTTGAAAATGGCGATTCAATGAATTCGCGAATTAAACAAGTGGCTTCGGGTCGTTTTGGTGTTACTAGCCATTATTTAGCGAATGCCGATGAGCTACAAATAAAAATGGCGCAGGGCGCTAAACCGGGCGAAGGTGGGCAATTACCCGGCGATAAAGTAGATGCATGGATAGGTAAAACTCGTGGCTCTACGCCAGGGGTGGGCTTAATTTCGCCGCCGCCACACCATGATATTTATTCTATTGAAGATTTATCGCAACTTATTTTCGATCTTAAAAACGCCAACCGCGACGCGCGCATTAACGTTAAATTAGTATCAGAAGCGGGTGTAGGTACGGTTGCATCGGGTGTGGCAAAAGCCTATGCCGATGTGGTACTGATTGCGGGCCACGATGGCGGCACCGGTGCGTCACCACTGAGCTCAATTAAACATACGGGCTTACCGTGGGAACTGGGTTTGGCTGAAACGCATCAAACTTTGGTGCGTAATAAACTGCGTAGCCGTATTACGGTACAAACCGATGGGCAACTTAAAACGCCACGCGACTTAGCTATTGCAACGCTGCTTGGTGCAGAAGAGTACGGCATGGCTACCACAGCATTGGTGGTTGAGGGATGTATTATGATGCGTAAGTGTCATTTAAATACCTGCCCAGTTGGTATTGCCACACAAGATAAAGGCCTGCGCGACAAGTTTACTGGTCGTGCCGATATTTTAGTTAACTTTTTTACCATGATGGCAGAAGGTTTACGCGAAATTATGGCTGAGCTTGGCTTTAGAAGTATTGAAGAAATGGTAGGCCAAACTCAGTGCCTTACGCAGCGCAAAGATGTTGACCATTGGAAATACCAAGGCGTTGACTTAACTCCACTATTACACAAAGCAGAATGCGCTGAAAACGAAACTCTGTATCAATCAATAAAGCAAAAGCATTTAATCGACGACATTATCGATCGCAAAATGATCAAAGATGCTCAAGCGGCACTAGATTCTGGGCAAAGTGTGGCGCTTGAATACGATGTGATTAACACCGACAGAACCATAGGGGCGATGATCTCTAACGAAATCTCTAAAAAGTACCATGCAGATGGCTTACCGCAAGATACTATTAAGGTTAAGTTTAACGGCTCAGCGGGGCAAAGCTTTGGTTGTTTTTCAACCAGGGGTTTACGTTTTGAACTTGAAGGCGATGCCAACGACTACTTTGGTAAAGGACTCTCTGGCGCAAATTTAGTGGTGTACCCTAGTAAACAAGCTAAGTTTGCTGCTAGTGAAAATATCCTCATTGGTAATGTGGCCTTTTTTGGAGCAACTTCTGGTAGCGCCTTTATACGCGGTATAGCGGGGGAGCGTTTTTGTGTACGTAACTCGGGCGCAACAGCCGTTGTTGAAGGTGTGGGGGATCACGGTTGTGAATACATGACCGGCGGTAAAGTGGTTATTTTGGGCGCAACTGGTCGAAACTTTGCTGCAGGTATGTCGGGCGGTGTTGCTTACGTACTTGATGTAAATAATGACTTTTCGGCTAAATGCAACATGGAAATGGTCGCACTTGAAAGTGTAGATACCGACGCTGAAAGCCACGAATTAAAAGTCTTAATTAGCCAACATTTTGATGCTACAGGTTCAGATGTTGCCAGTGATTTATTAAAAGATTGGAACAGCAATGTTAAGCGCTTTGTTAAAGTAATGCCGGTTGATTACAAACGCATGCAAGGTTATATGAATGATGTACGCAGTAGCGGAAAATTCACCTCAGAGTATGACATTGCCGTAGAAGCATTCGACATTCATTTAAACAACATAGCTAGCGCTAAAGCTTAAGCTGCCAAGGAGAATATATTATGGGAAATCCAACAGGGTTTATCAACGTAGGTCGTGCCTTGCCAACTGAGCGTAACGCAGGTGAACGTTTAATTGACTGGCTGGAAGTATATGAAGAAATACCACAAGCAGATGTAGAGCAGCAAGCTTCGCGTTGTATGGATTGTGGCGTGCCGTTTTGTCAGTCGGCAAAATCAGAATTTGCACCGGCAGTAGCTGGGTGTCCGGTAAATAATGTAATACCGGAGTGGAATGACTTAATTTATCGCGGCCGCTGGCAAGATGCAGTAGAGCTATTGCATAAAACCAATAACTTTCCTGAGTTTACTGGGCGTGTATGCCCAGCCCCTTGTGAGGGTGCATGTGTACTGGGTATTAACGCCGATCCGGTGGCTATTAAGTTACATGAAAAAGAAATTATTGATCATGCCTTTAAGCAAGGTTGGGTGGTTGCTGAGCCACCTGCATCTCGCACTGGTAAAAATGTAGCCGTAATTGGTTCGGGCCCAGCGGGCCTTGCCGCTGCAGCACAGTTAAATAAAGCTGGCCATATGGTTACTGTATATGAGCGCGCCGACCGCATTGGTGGCTTGCTAATGTATGGTATTCCAAACATGAAGCTACAAAAAGAATTAGTGCAACGTCGGGTTGATATTTTAGCCCAAGAAGGCATTGTTTTTGTTACTAATACTGAAGTAGGCAAAGACATTAGTGTGGCACAGTTAGAAACTGACTTTGACTCAGTCGTGTTATGTATTGGTGCCACAGTACCGCGCGACTTACCCGTTGCAGGGCGCGAACTTAACGGTGTGCATTTTGCGATGGACTTTTTAACAGCCAATACCAAAAGCTTGCTCGATAGCGAACATCAAGACGGAGCGTTCATTAATGCGAAAGGCAAAAATGTAGTGGTTATAGGTGGCGGTGATACCGGCACCGATTGTATTG
This sequence comes from Pseudoalteromonas sp. SCQQ13, assembly GCF_015864415.1. Lineage (NCBI taxonomy): Bacteria > Pseudomonadati > Pseudomonadota > Gammaproteobacteria > Alteromonadales > Pseudoalteromonadaceae > Pseudoalteromonas > Pseudoalteromonas sp. SCQQ13. Next base: position 40,367 of record NZ_JADYXG010000004.1, read on the forward strand.
GTACTGCGCTTCGCCATCAGTGTAAAAGTGCTATTCAGCTAGAAATTATGCCTCGTCCACCCGAGCAACGCGACGAGAGCAGCAATCCTTGGCCACAATGGCCGAAACGTTTGTTGGTTGATTACGGCCAAAAAGAAGCTATTGCAGTACAAGGCCAAGATCCACGTCAATATTTAGTGATGACTAAAAAAATTGAAAGTGACGGGCAAGGTAATGTTAAAGCTGTGCACACTGTAGATATTACTTGGCAACTTAACGATAAAGGGCAAATGGTGCCACAAGAAGTAGCGGGCAGTGAAAAGATAATTCCTGCCGATATAGTACTGATTGCTATGGGCTTTATGGGGCCAGAAGGTGGCCTTGTTGCACAATTTGGTTTAGAGCAGGATGCTCGCTCTAATATTGCAGCACAGTACGATAAGTTTGCTACAAGCAAGCCTGGCGTATTTGCCGCAGGCGATAGTCGTCGCGGACAAAGCTTAATTGTGTGGGCAATAGATGAAGGTCGACGCTGCGCGCGTGAGGTTGACAGCTATTTAATGGGTAAAAGCTATTTGCCTTAAAGCGATTACAAGTCTGTAAACTTTAACTGCTTTAAAAGTTAAAACCATCTATTATAGCAAGCCCTACCGCATTAATTATGCAAGGTGGGGCTTGTTTTTATAATTTGTTCTATTAATAAACCTTGTAAAAAGTAGGTAAGGTAAGAAATGACTTCTGAAAAACCACGTAAATATTCACAAAAAATTGTAGATGGTAGCGCTCAGGCTCCTAGTCGTTCTATGTTACGAGCGGTAGGTTTTAATGATGACGATTTTAAAAAGTCTCAAGTTGGTATTGCCTCTACATGGTCTATGGTAACGCCGTGCAATATGCACATTAATACACTTGCCGAAGAAGTAGGTAAAGGCGTAGATAGCGCCGGTGCGAAAAGCGTTATATATAATACCATTACCGTATCCGATGGTATTTCTATGGGCACCGAAGGGATGAAATATTCTTTAGTATCACGCGAAGTAATTTGCGACTCAATAGAAGCGGTATCGGCGGGTATGGGCCACGACGGTATTATTGCTATTGGCGGTTGTGATAAAAATATGCCGGGTTGTTTAATGGGTTTAGCACGTTTAAACCGCCCCTCTATATTTGTGTACGGCGGTACAATTTTACCCGGTGAAAATCATACCGATATAGTCTCGGTATTTGAAGCGGTGGGCAGCTACGCGGCAGGCGATATTCCAATTACGCAATTAGAACATATTGAAAAAACAGCCATACCAGGGGCTGGTTCGTGTGGTGGTATGTACACGGCAAATACGTTAGCCTCAGCAATTGAAGCTTTAGGCATGAGTATGCCAAATAGTTCTGCGCAAAATGCTATTTCACAAAACAAAAAACAAGGCTGTATTGATGCGGGTAAAGCGATTGTTTATTTGCTAGAGCATGACATTAAACCTTCCGATATTATGACCAAAAAAGCGTTTGAAAATGCAATTACGCTGATCATTACCTTAGGCGGCTCAACCAATGCGGTGCTGCATTTAATTGCTATGGCTGATGCGGTAGGCGTTGAAGTAACATTGGATGACTTTGTGCGTATTGGCGATAAAACACCAGTAATTGCCGACTTGCGCCCAAGCGGTCAATATTTAATGTCGGAGTTGATTGAAATTGGTGGCATTCAGCCACTGATGAAGCGTTTATTAGATGCCGGTATGCTGCACGGTGACTGTATGACAGTGACAGGCAAAACCATGGCCGAAAATTTAGCCGATGTAGCAGATTACCCAGCAGGGCAAAATATTATTTTACCTTTTGATCAGCCAATTAAAAAAGACAGTCATTTAGTTATATTAGCTGGCAACTTAGCGCCAGAAGGAGCAGTGTCAAAAATTACGGGTAAAGAGGGTTTACGCTTTACCGGCAACGCAAAAGTATATGACTCAGAAGAGCAAGGTTTTGCCGCTATTATAGATGGGCAAGTAGTAGCCGGAGACGTTGTAGTAATTCGCTATGAAGGCCCTAAAGGTGGCCCAGGTATGCGTGAAATGCTAAGCCCCACTTCAGCTATTATGGGTAAAGGTTTAGGTAACGATGTGGCGCTTATTACCGATGGTCGTTTTTCAGGTGGTAGTAGGGGTTTTGTTGTAGGGCACGTTACACCAGAAGCTTACGAAGGCGGCGCCATTGCACTAGTAGAAAATGGTGACAGCATTACCATTGACGCGCAAAGCCGTGAAATGACTCTTAATATTACTGATGAAGAAATGGCCAGTAGGAAACAACGTTGGCAACAACCTGCGCCAAAATACACCCGCGGATTACTAGCAAAATATGCCAGAACAGTAAGCTCAGCTTCTACCGGAGCCGTGACCGATAAGCCAAGTTAAGGCACAATTAATCGCTAAAATTAGTGATTAAACTCCCCTAAATAGAGCGAGTTTTAATCCGCAAAGATCAACACGCCCTAGATAACCTTGTTACTTTATTTGTAATTTAAGTAACAAGGTTATAAATCGCTCAAGTTTTTAGTTGGCCGACCGATATATACTTAATAGCAGTTTGCGATTAAGGATGATCATGATTAACAATGGGTTAAATAACCACTCTAGTTTAGCGACAAAGCAAGTACTGCCAGTTGATAATGCAAACCATACCCTTAGCAGCAAACTGCAACATAGCCCACTCGAAATAGCGCCAAAATTAATACCAGAGTTAGCAACAAAGTTAACACCAGAGCTATCACCCAAAATAACGTCCGATTTTCTCAGTCAGTTTAGCGACGAAAAAGTTGCCCAATTACTGCAACAACAACTTTCGGTGCTGATCACTCCTGCAAAAAAAGCAAATATATCGAGCTACCACTACAGCGCTGAAGAGTTAGCTATACGTACTGTAATAACGAGTCAGCAAGAGGGGCTACTTAAAAATGAGCATAGCGATAAGCTCATACAACGCTTAAATAAATCGGTAACAGATATTCAGGGTGCTTACGCCAACACCAGTGATATTTTATTTAATCTGGGGCAATTAGGGCATCAACAAACATCATTTTTAGCCTCTAGTCAGCAGCGTGTTGAGCGTGCGCTTAATCCTTATATGGAAAGCCTTAACCGCACTAAGTATGAAGATGACGATAACTATTTATTTGAACTTTCGGTAAAAACCAAAGAGGGTGATGTAATAAATATCACTTTTAATTCATCGCAAGGTTACGATGAAAAAACGGGTGAAGCCGTTGATAGCTTTGGCATAAGTTACGAAGTAAATGGCGATTTATCTGAGGCTGAACATGCGGCTTTAACGCAGGTTATGGCGGGTGTTGGTGAAATGGCTGATGAGTTTTTTAAAGTCAGTCAATATGCTAACAGCCGTTATGTGCCGGTAAACCAAGGCGATATGAACTTAGACTTTTTAGCTGATTTTAATCATCAGCAGTTATCTGGTTTTGATGTGTCTTTTTCAACAACGCAAAATGATGTGCTTGATACAGGCGAAAACACGCTTGATTTAAGTTACTCAATTGATGAAGCATCGAATCAGCAAGCACTTGTGTTTAAATCAGAAAGTGGGCAAAACGAAATAGACTTTGCACTCGATATGTCGACCATTGGTGCTAAAGACACACAGCAAATGCAGCAGTATTTAGCGTCGCTCGATCAAAGCTTAGAAGATAGCCGAGTAAACAGTACCGAGGATAGTAAAGACTCGGCATTTGGTCGTAAGGGCGACAAGACAATGCAACAAGGCTTTGAATTGTTTAAAGGGGCTTTTGCAAGTATGTCGTCGGCGGCTGAACGTTATAGTAGTATAGAGTCACTTGCAGATAAGCAATTTAATGACGGGCGCGCTATGGTTGCCGATTTAGTCGATAACATGATCACGAACGATCCTCGCTATCAAGGGCTTGGCAACAGTACGCAAAATTCTTTAGGGGCGGGAATTTCTAAGTTAGCTGATTTTGATGCAAAATTTGAGTTTGCTATGGACAGAGGCGACTATCAGCCTAAAAGTAATGTTGCGCTAAGCCAAACCACCGAGCAACAAAAGTCAGGTGAGCTAAAAGGGGTTACGCAAAGTAAAAACGTAAGTAGCCATTTTGACTATCAAAATACCCGGCCCGATTATTACGACAGCGAAGAAAGTTACAATATTAATACCGCCGTTAAAAATAACGAGTTAGTTGGACTTGATCAATATCAGCAAATAGATATTGATAAAAAAACCTATCAATACAACCAAGATAAATCACAGTATGAGCTAAAAATGGCACTTACTGAAAAAACCACTCACGAAAGTAACATTCGCCTTATTAACGATATTTGGCTTGAAAACAACGAAAACAGCCACAAAATGGATAAAAAAGAACGTATAAACGAGATTGGTGAGCCAGATGATTTTAAAAATACCAACCATTATTCACATAATAAGTTAGTTACATTAATTGGTGATTTAGACAAATTAGCGCAAGATAAAGATGCAAGACGAGAGTATTTAACGCAGTTATCGCAAGTAAACTTTTTTATGGATAACAATAAATAATGGCTTGATTATAGTAATGCTATTGACTTTCTTTGGTTGTAAAATAGCCATATATCAACTTAACTTATACTCTTAAATCGAGTAAATAAAACACTCACAGTATTAATACAAAAAGGCGCCTTAATGTTTAAAAAATTAGTTTTATTCTTTTTTCTGTGTTTGCCACTGTCCACTTTTGGGGCTACAGCGCCTTATACTGGGGGGATTAGCGCGGCAGATTTACTTGCAGAATATGATAACTTTGCTCAGCAATATAAAAACTTTACCCCTAGCAAACAAGATATTACGCTAATACAAAAATTAAAGGGGAAGGAGTTAACCGTATTATTTGGTACTTGGTGCCATGATAGCGCGCGCGAAGTTCCGCGTTTAATTAAACTGCTTGAACAGTCGAAAGTACAATTAGAGAGTATTAAATTTGTAGCCGTAGGATACAACAAGCAAGATGCTAGCGGCGTAGCACAGGCTCATAATTTACAATACACACCTACTATTATAGTTAGCCAAAATGGCAAAGAACTAACACGTATGGTTGAAAAACCAGCGGGCACACTTGCGCAAGATCTTACAAAAAACCTACCTTAATAATCGAGTGGGCTTGCAGGTTAAAGGCGCTGAGTAATGTTCAGCGCCACAGACATCAAATAACGGACTTTTGTTGTGCAATCCATTCATTTATTACCGCTTCTAACACCGCCATTGGCAGTGAACCTTGGCCGATTACAGTGTCGTGAAACTGGCGTATATCAAACTTAGCACCTAGCTCTTTTTCGGCTTTTGCGCGCAGTTCACGTATTTTTAGCTCGCCCATTTTATAAGACAGTGCTTGGCCTGGCCAAGAAATATAACGATCTATTTGATCCTCAACCGCACTTTGCGGCAAGGCTGTGTGATCTGCCAAGTAGTCAATAGCCTTTTGGCGGCTCCAGCCAAAGGCATGAATACCGGTATCAACCACTAAACGCACTGCGCGCCACATTTCGTAGCCCAAACGGCCAAAGTCGCTGTAAGGGTCTTGATAAAATCCGGCTTCTTTGCCTAAACGTTCGCTGTACAAGCCCCAGCCTTCGCCAAATGCAGAGTGGCTTAAGGTGCGTCTAAACTGGGGGACATTTAACTCCATGGCAACGGCATTTTGTAAATGATGCCCAGGAATTGCTTCGTGTAAACTCAGTGCCTCTAGGTTATATAAAGGCTGTATTTTAGGTGTTGAAGCTAAAAAATAAGTACCTGGTGAGCGGTTATCAGGCGGTGGCATATAAAACGCGCCGCGACTTGCTGAGCCTTTAATGGTAAAGGTGTTGCGCGGTAAATGGCCAAAATAGGTGGGTAACTTGCCATACATTTTTTGGGTAATAAAAGCGGTTTTTTCGAGCAAGTCTTGCGCGTCTGTTGCGTAAAATTGCTTGTCGTTCGCTAAAAACTCTAAAAACTCAGCGTAAGTGCCATCAAAGCCCACTTTATCAATGATGTTTTGCATTTGCGTTTTTATACGTGCGACTTCCTTTAAGCCAAGTTCGTGTATTTGTTTTGGCGTGGCATTGGTGGTGGTGTAATAATTTACCGTATATTTGTAGTAATCAAGGCCATCTTTAACACTTGAAATACCAGGCTCGGCTCTGCAATTAGGCATGTAATCGTTTTCAAAAAAGTCGTAAAAATGCTGATAAGCGGGTACTACTTTTGAGCTAATTAAAGCTTTTGCTTTGTTTTGATATGTGGCTTTTTGCTCTGCACTAAACGTACTCGGAATACGGGTAAAGGGCTCGTATAAGGCGCTGTTCTCAGGTTTTTTAACGATATGAGCGCTAATGCTACTGCTGTAATTTTCAAAGGTTTTACAGTAGTGCGTATAACCATTTTTAATCCCTGCTTTCATCAAGTTAATGTTTTCTTGATTAAAACGAGGGTAGTCGGCAAGGCTGACTAAAAAGTGATCATAATCATTAGCAGTTAAAAATGCCATATTGGCCGGTGCTTCAGCAAAGTAGGTATGCCAGCCGCTTAAAAAGTTTACTGGAAAATACTTATCCTGAAATAGATAGCTTTGTTGCTCGGTTTCTCGTTCATATTTAAATAATCGGTAATTCATTAACTGCGCGTCGTTGAGCTTGCTAGGATCAATGTTTTTTAAATTGTCGAGCACGGCATCATTGTACTGTTGACGCTGAGCAATAGCGTGCTCGGTCCAATTAGCTAACTTGCCATTGGGTTTCCAGCCGTCGGGATCGGTACGAAAAAATATTTTTTCAGCTTGGGCGTGTTGCCAATGTTTATCAATTATATTTTTTAAATCGGCATTGTTATCAGCCATACTTGGCAGCGAAACTAGGGTTAAGCAAATAGCTAAAATACTTTTTTTGAACATGTTTATCTCGTTTTAGCGAGTTAATTTTTATCGTTCAAGGTTAACACGTGCTGTTTATAGATAACACTTCGTTAGTGCGGTTAACGTTCAGTACTCGCTTATTCGTTTTGAGCGGCTTAGAATGGTGTAAAGTAAACTCAAGTTAAATATAAGTACCATGCTAAATAGCGCACCTAATAAAACAATGCTTAACCAAGTAATAACTTTAATTGATCAAGCAAATAGCCAAGACCCTAATACTGAAATATATAATGCTCAGAGCCTGCCAAAAGAAAGTTTATACGCAACTCGTATGAGCGAAATGTTAGCGCGTTTTAACCCTAATGCCGATGAGCTTATGCAAATAGCAGTACGCGGCCAGCATATTGAACGCTGGCAGTCGCCGCGCAGTAACTTTGCTATGAATAAGCAGGGGTATCATCAGTGGCGTAGTGCACTTTATATATTTCATGCCTCAAGGGTAATTGAGTTGATGCAACAAGTTGGCTTTAACGAAGCACAGCAACAACGGGTTTATGCCGCGGTAGCTAAGCAAGATATTAAACGCAACCCAGACAGTCAGTTAGTGGAGGATATTGCAAGTTTGGTGTTTATTGAACATTATATGTTGGCCTTTACCAGTACCAAACCAGATTATGATGAACAAAAATGGCTTGGCATTATTCGTCGCACGTGGCAAAAAATGTCAGTAGAGGCACGCGACTTTGTGCTCGCTGGTAATGTAACATTACCCGAACCGTTAGTTGGGCTTATTCATAAAGCGGTTGCGTAATACTTTATTTTAAACAAAAAAATGGCGTACATTTAATGTACGCCATTTAATATTTTAGTACCTAGTACCTAGTACCTAGTACCTAGTACCTAGTACCTAGTACCTAGTACCTAGTACCTAGTACCTAGTACC
>NZ_JADYXG010000004.1:48272-178105 GCF_015864415.1 Pseudoalteromonas sp. SCQQ13
TTTGTTACGGTTTTCTTTACTAAACGCACGAATTTTACGTTTTTGCGATAGTGTTATTTTATTAACACGTCCGGCAAATGGGTTATCACCTTCTCTAAATTCGATTTTGATAGGTGTGCCCATAATTTTCAGTGCTTTACGGTAGTAGTTCATTAGGTAGCGTTTATAGCTATCAGGTAAATCATGAACTTGGTTACCATGAATAACAATACGTGGTGGGTTATAACCACCGGCATGCGCATATTTAAGCTTAACACGGCGACCACGAACAAGTGGCGGCTGATGATCTGCTTGTGCCATGTCCATAATACGACGTAACATTGCGGTGCTTATACGCTTAGTAGCTGATTCGTACGCTTCATCTACCGACTCAAATAAATGACCTACGCCAGTACCGTGTAATGCCGATATAAAGTGCAAACGGGCAAAGTCGATAAAGCCTAAGCGACGATCTAGTTCTGATTTAATACGATCTTTAACATAATCGTCTAAGCCATCCCATTTGTTCACCGCAATAACCAGTGAACGGCCAGAGTTAAGTGCAAAACCTAATAAGCTTAAATCTTGATCAGAAATACCCGCACGAGCATCAACGACTAATAACACTACGTTACAGTCTTCAATTGCTTGTAGGGTTTTAATCACGGAGAACTTTTCAACCACGTCGCTTACTTTTTTACGCTTACGCACACCAGCTGTGTCGATTAAAATATATTCTTTGTCGTTACGGGTCATCGGAATATAAATAGAATCGCGGGTTGTGCCTGGCATATCGTAAACAATTACACGTTCTTCACCGAGTATACGGTTGGTAAGTGTTGACTTACCTACGTTAGGACGACCAATAATGGCTAGCTTTACAGGTTTGTCTGCAAATGCTTGATGAGAGTCATCTTCACTGTCTTCTTGGTATAAATCGATAAGCTCTTCATCATCGTTACTTACATCTTCATCAAGCGCCGCTAATTCAGCAATTAAAGGCTGTAGCGTTTGCTCAAGTAATAACGTAATACCACGGCCATGTGATGCAGCAATATGATGAATTTCGCCCAGCGATAATTGATAGAACTCAGCGCAGTTTGAATCGGCGTCAATACCGTCGGTTTTGTTAGCAACCACAAAGCATTTTTTCTCTTGCTTGCGCAAGTGATTAGCAATGGCTTGGTCAGCTACTGTCATACCTACACGGGCATCAACTAAAAACAGTACTATATCGGCTTCTTCAATGGCGAGCAGAGACTGATCAGCCATTTCGATTTCAATGCCTTCTTCAGAACCATCAATACCGCCCGTGTCTACCACGATAAATTCATAGCCATCGTAATTTGCTTGGCCATATTTTCTATCACGAGTTAAACCTGGAAAATCGGCTACGAGCGCGTCACGAGTACGTGTTAAACGGTTAAATAATGTGGATTTGCCCACATTGGGTCGCCCCACTAGAGCGATCACGGGAAGCATAAACTACCTCTTTAAAAAACAACAAAAGGCTTCGCGTTGCGAAGCCTTACAAAAAATAATTAACTATTAGTGGGTTATACTAATAATCATAAGTTAGTTTGGTATTTGTACCGCACTAACTTCCCCATCTCGGGTATATAAAATCAGTTTATCGTTGGCAACAACAGGCTCAACAAAAAAGCCTGAACTGTCAAAGTCTTCACGAGATACTAGCTCGCCAGTGACTTTATTTAGCCAATGTAGGTTACCTTCTTGATCCCCTAACGCTAAATATTCACCTGCAACTGCAGGGCCTGTTAAATACCAACCACGTAGAGCGGGTTGGCTCCAACGTTCAATACCTGAATCTTTATCCAATGCGTAAATAACACCGTTGCTATCTACTACATAAATACTTTGTGCATCCATGGCAATATCGCGGTAACTGCTGTATTCACGTTTCCATACAATATTACCAGAACGAATATCAACTGCCGCTAGGTTACCATTATAAGCAATAGCATAAGCGTATGGGCCGCTAATAAGTGGTTGTGTGTCTACATCAACTAGACGCTCAAACTCTGAAGCACCTTTAGCAACTGCAATTTCGGCACTCCATGCAGAGTAACCACTGTCTGAAATTAATACGCTTAATTTGCCGGTTTCTAGGCCAACTAATACACCACCATTTGCAACAGTAGGCGCGCTTTGTCCACGTAAGGTTAGCGCAGGTACTTCTTGCTCAAAGCGCCAGCGTTCTTCACCCGTATCAGGATGAAGGGCTAATAACTTACCCGAAGCTAAATTTACAAATACCAAACCGTCACCGGCAGCTGGTTTTGAAAGTGCTTCACCGGGTACGTTTTTACGCCAAACTTCTTCACCAGTTTCACGATCTAGAGCAATAACATAGCCATGCTCCGAACCTAAATATATTTTACCATAAGCTTGTAATATTCCGCCCGATAATTTTGCACTATCGTTATCGGCCCATGGCCAAAACGATACATCTTGGCGCACATCGCTTTTCCATAGCGTATCGCCATTTTCTAGCTTAAGTGCTTTTACTTGGCCTTCGCGGTTAGCAACGTATACGGTATCTTTATATACAGCAGGTGATAAGCGTGAAAAATAATGCTCTACACCATTACCAATTGATTCTTGCCATACAATATTAGTTTCGAACTGGTTGGCTATTTCAGGCAGAACCAGTTCTTCTTCGTCATCACTTGACGAGCAACCCATTAAAGTTGCCATGCAAAGCGCAAGCGTTGCGATTGTTATTTTTTTCATAGCTAAAACCTTATGCCGCTGGGCTTGTTACTGCTAGGTCATCTAACTTAATTTGTAATAGTGGATTACTGGTTAGTCCACCGGCATCAACCGCTGCTTGATATGCTGCGCGAGCTTGTTTTTTGTCGCCTTGCTTAGTGTAAATATCACCCTTAAGCTCTGCAACATTGGCAGAAAATGCGTCAGGTAATGATGCATTTAACGACGTTAGCGCTTCATCATACTGCTGCTGGGCAATTTGAACGCGAGCTAGGCGTGTAATAGCAATGGCTTTTAATTCATCGTTTTTTACGTTAGAGACTATCCAGCTTAGCTTTTCGCTTGCGGCGTCTAGGTCATTTGCTTCTACAGCATCTTTAGCCGCTACAAATGCAGCTAACGTTGCGTAGTTGGTATCTTTATTTTCGCTAATAAACGTATCAGCTGACGATAATACACTTTCGCCTGAAACCAATGTTGTGTAAGCGTCTGATGCTTGCTCAGCTGTGGTAATTTGGTTTTGGTTATACGCTTTCCAGCCATATAAACCACCTAAACCTACAATTACACCTAGTGCAAGAGAAAGGCCGTTTTCACGGAAAAAGCGCTTTATGGCTTCGGCTTGTTGTTCTTCTGTTGAATAAATATCCATTTTTACCTCTGTGATAGCTTTGGCATTAATATGCTTTTATTAAAATATTAGCTATTAATAAGCTCTGCTAATAGCGCTTTAGCTTGTTCTAATTCTAATGTGACTTGTTCTTTACGCTCGCGTAAATACTTAATGGTCACAACGCCTTGTTCTAATTCATCTTCACCGATAATAACGGCAACGAGTGCATCGCTTTTATCAGCACGTTTTAATTGTTTTTTAAAGTTGCCGCCGCCAGCATGCACCATAACGCGTAAGTTTGGCACATCGCGTCGAAGCGTCGCTGCAATAATAGGTGCTTGAATACTGGCTTTGTCGCCCATTGATGCTAAATATACATCAGCATTACGACGAATATCACCTACACACTCAAGTGCTTGTAGCAGTAGCACTAAGCGCTCAAGGCCCATTGCAAAACCTACTGCAGGGGTCGCTTTTCCGCCAAGTTGCTCAACTAAGCCATCGTAACGGCCACCGGCACACACAGTACCTTGCGCGCCTAAGCTGTCGGTGATCCATTCAAACACAGTGCGGTTGTAATAATCTAAACCACGTACCAGTTTTTCGTTAATCGTGTATTTGACGCCGGCTGCGTCTAAACGTTCACATAAATTTGCAAAATGTTCTTTTGATTCAGTGTCTAAATGCTCAGATAGCTTAGGTGCATTAATTAAAATTGCTTGCACGTCAGGGTTTTTGCTATCAAGTACACGTAGCGGGTTTGAATACATGCGACGTTTTGAATCTTCGTCTAGTACATCAAGGTGTTGCTCAAGATAGGCAACCAGTGCATCACGGTAATTGGCACGTGCTTCGTTTGAACCTAACGAGTTAAGCTCTAAACGTACATGTTCGCTAATCCCAAACGATTCCCATAATTGCGCTGTAAGTAAAATAACTTCTGCATCTATGTCGGCACTCGCAATACCAAAGGTTTCTAAACCAAATTGGTGAAACTGGCGATAGCGGCCTTTTTGCGGACGTTCATGGCGAAACATTGGGCCCATATACCAAAGGCGTTGCTCTTGGTTATACAGTAAGCCATTTTCGTTTCCTGCGCGTACACACACAGCGGTGCCTTCTGGGCGAAGCGTAAGTAAGTCGCCATTACGATCGGCAAAGGTGTACATTTCTTTTTCTACTATATCGGTTACTTCACCAATAGAGCGTTTAAATAGGTCGGTTGATTCTACAATTGGAAAACGAATTTCTTGATAACCGAACGACGCAACGGTTTCGCGTAAAATATTTTCTACTTTTTGCCAAACTTGAGTATCGCCTGGTAGGCAATCGTTCATACCGCGAACTGCTTGAATTTGTTTTGCCACTGCTAAATCCTAAAAACTGTTGTTGTACAATGCTTGACTGCGACAACATAAAACTAAAAAAATTGACCCGATATTATAACCCTAATTTACACGTAAATGCGAGCTTAGAGGCGCGCTATTGCTAAGTTACCCAGCGATAGCACAATTTAAATAAAGGCCAAACTAACTAATTAAAGGTGTTACTCAACGATTTTAATATCGATAGGTGTTTGGTTTTGTTTTTTTGCAATAAAATCGCGCACGTAGCCTTCAAGTTGTTCAACAATATTATTGTTATCTATACGGGCTTTTTGGCGTTCGCCATTAATATATAATCCTGAGCGACGACTAGCGCCGGCTAAACCAATATCACTTACCAATGCTTCGCCAGGGCCGTTTACTACACAGCCAATCACTGAGACCGAAACCGGTTCAATAATATCCTCTAAGCGCTCTTCTAATTGGTTCATGGTGCTAACTACATCAAACTCTTGGCGAGAGCAGCTAGGGCAAGCAATAAAGTTAATACCGCGAGAACGAATACGCAGTGATTTTAAAATATCAAAACCAACTTTAATTTCTTGCACCGGATCGGCTGCCAACGAAACACGTAGCGTATCGCCAATTCCTTCGGCAAGTAACATGCCTAAACCGACTGCAGATTTAACTGAGCCTGAGCGCATGCCACCGGCTTCGGTGATACCTAAATGCAGAGGTTGGTCTATTTCTTTTGCTAGCAAGCGATAAGCACCTACAGCTAAAAACACGTCAGACGCTTTTACTGATATTTTAAATTGATCAAAGTCTAAACGGCGCAATATATTTACATGGCGCATTGCCGACTCTAATAATGCCTCGGGCGAAGGCTCGCCGTATTTTTCTTGTAAATCGCGCTCTAATGAGCCGCCATTTACACCAATACGAATAGGAATGTTGTGCTCGCGAGCCGCATCTACCACAGCCCTAATTCGCTCTTCGCTGCCAATATTACCTGGGTTAATACGCAGACAATCTACGCCATATTTTGCCACTTTTAAGGCAATTCGGTAATCAAAGTGAATATCGGCTACTAACGGTATAGTTACCTGCTCTTTAATGCTTTTGAATGCTTCGGCGGCGTCCATAGTTGGTACAGATACGCGCACAATATCGGCGCCGGCATCTTGTATTGCCTGAATCTGTGCTACGGTTGCATCCACATCCATAGTGTCGGTGTTAGTCATTGACTGCACGGCAATGGGTGCGCCATCACCTATAGGTACATTACCAACATTAATACGGGTTGATTTTCTGCGTTTAATTGGGGATTCTGAAAACATAGCGGCTACTCTGCTAGTGGTAATTTAAATTTAGCTAAACGATTTTTTGGAAAAGCTGATAGATCAACAGTTTCACCGTTTAGAGTAATATTAACTGCATCATGCTTACCCAGCACAACCGAAAAAGGAGCTATGCCTGTTAAGGTCATTTCATAGCCTGCTTTTTTTACTCCAAACGCAATTTTTTCACCTTCGGCATCATAAATTTCTACCCAGCTCTCATCATTAAAAAGCATAACGATAGTACTACTATTGTTTGCTTCATTAGGGGCTGTAGTAGTGGTGTTAATTGTACTATTACCGCTAGGTAGCGCACTTAATTGCTCACTTTGCGGTAATGCTACATTATTTATTTCCTGAACTTGCTGCTGTGATGCGCCAATATTACTTTGCGCAGCCTGTTCTTGTTGCTCACTCATTATCGAGTTTTCAACATTAATATTACTTGTTTGTTCTTCAATTGGCATAGAATTTTGCCACCACCATAAGGCAGAGGAGCCAATTACAATGGCTAAAATAATATAGCTGGCAATCATTAAACGACTGTCGTTAGCTTCTTTTTCAGTACGACGCGAAAAACTCTGCATATCAACGGGTTTTTCAGGCGTTGTAGGTGCAGGTAGCATAGCCAAAATAGGTGTATGATCAATTTTTAGCTCTCGGCAATAATTTTTTATATACCCTTTTACAAAGGTTGTAGGGCCAAGTAACTGATATTCATCATTTTCCATGCGTTGTACTTGTAACACAGTCAGTTTTAAATGTGTTGCCATAGTAGCAAGGCTAATGTCAGCGTTTTCTCTGTGTGTTTTTAATATTTGCCCAAGAGAAGGTTGTTCGCTTTGGGGCTGAGTAATTTCTTCATTCATAATAGGTATGAGTCTGGATCCACTAGTAAAAGATTGTGCCCTGGTGTTAGTGCTATATCAGGACTTAATTTATTCCATCGCATTAATTCATCAATTAATACCTGCCGCTGGGTAGCTATTTCAAAAAGGGTATCACCAGCTTTAATTTCATAATAAATATTAGGATCGTTAAGGTAAATTTTACTGCCATTCATTACCCGATCTGACTCTTTTAATCCATTCCATAGTAGGAGCTTTTGTAGTTTAACATTGTATCGTACCGAAATGCTAAATAGGTTTTCACCAAACTCTATTATATGAAACGGTACTGTAAGTGGCGCAACCTTAGGATTGAGCATAGGTAGCTTATTGTCGTTACTTGTTGGCGCATTTCTCAGCTCTATGGTGTCAAGTTCGTTGCTGTTATTGCTAGTAAATACATCTGCATCTTTAGTGGCCTTATAAAAAACCACCTGACCATTATTACTAGGTTGAGCACTCGTTTGGCTGAAAGTAGTGTTAGTTGTATTTGCTTTATTAGCGCTGTTATTAGCAGGTTGAGGAGCGCCAAAAGAAATTATTTTAACGTTATTATTAGCTGCTACCTGTGCTGCAGGCAAGGTGCTTGGTGGTGTCTCAGGCTGCGTACTTAAAGGGCTAACAATAGCTTGCTTGCTGCTTTGGTTTGTTGAGTTTGTTATTAGTTTTGCGTTTAGCGCAGCGTTCACCTGGCTTGTTGGCGCGACAGTTTTGCTTGACGGCTGAGCTGGTTTAACTTCGGCTATTACTGCAGCTGGGGCTGTTACTGTTGCAACGGGTGTTTTATTAGCACTAATTAAGCTTGTTGAGTCATTTTGTGATGGACGCTTTTTACGAATTATTTTTATTTTAGGCTGTGAACTTAATTGCGCTTCGCTACCATCTTGTTTTAATTCATTGAGCTGCGCTTGACGATATTTTTCGCGCAAGACTTCAAATTCGGTTTGTTTTATTTGGCTATCTCTAATCGCAAAAGCCTGATCACTACTTGGGTAAGTTTGTAGGATAGTTGCAGCAATTTTCTCTGCTTCTTCAATTTTACCCATGCGCTGTTTAATTAAATAACTAAGTAATAAAGCACGCGGAGATATTTGCGCGGTATCGTCGTAGCGCTTTAACAGTGCACTTGCTTTGTATAAATCGCTTTTAGCGTAATATAAAGCCGCTAAACTAATAAGCGTTGAAGCGCGCTGAGAGCTGTGATTTATTGCTTGCTGAAAATAAGTTTCGGCGTTATCAAAGTCGTCAAATTCTATAGCGCACAACGCTAAGTTTTCGTAGCTTTGGGCAACACGGATATAGCTAGGTATTGCGATTGCTTTTAAAAACTGATCAGTAGCACGGTCGTATTCATCAATACCACATAAAAATACCCCATAGTTATTTAAGGTATTAGGATCGTCAGGTTTAATAGCAAGTGCTTTTTGATAGGCTAAATCGGCAAGTTTTTTTTCACCAACTTGTTGATAGTAATAAGCCAAAGAGTAGTGGACTTCGGGTAGGTTTGGCGCATATTCGCTGGCACGTTCAAGGTTATATTTCGCTTGAGAGTTATTACCCGTATTTAAATATTGTAAAGCAAGGGCAATGCGAGTTCGAGCTGCGCCTGCGCTATTAATTTTATTTTCGACAACGGGTTTATCACTGCCGTTATAACTATTTTCTGTAACGCAACCGCCTAAGGCGAGCGTAGATATAGTTAAAACTAGTAAAGGTCGCATTACCTTGTCTCTTTATTTTTGTCCATAGCGCCTATCTTACCTAAAAGCATCTATGTTGCATCAATTATTTAAAAATAAACGACTTAAAAGCAATCAGTCTTGATATGAAGTATTAATTAAGACTGATTGCTATTTAGAGATGAGACTATGCTTGGTGAATATTAACGGCAATCGCGTTATCGTCACGCATTTTCTTTTTAGCCAAGCGTTTTGTTCTATCAACAACATCGCCAGCTAATTGACCACAGGCTGCATCAATATCATCACCGCGAGGGCGACGCACAATACAGGTAATGCCGGCTGCTTGTAAAACCTTAGAAAAACGGTCAATACGACTATTACTCGAACGCGTATATTCGTTACCCGGAAATGGGTTAAACGGAATAAGGTTTACCTTACAAGGAGTACCTTTAAGCGTTTGTACCAATGCGTGCGCTTGGTCGGTGCTGTCGTTAATACCATTGAGCATAACGTATTCAACGGTTACGTCTTTATTTGCTTTAGAGCCATCGATATAACGACGACACGCCGCTAAAAACTCTTCAATAGGGTATTTTTTATTAACGGGCACTAAAATATCGCGCAGTGCGTTATCAGGAGCATGCAATGAAATAGCCAGTGCTACGTCAATTTTTTCTTTTAGTAAATCCAGAGCCGGTACCACGCCTGAAGTACTTAATGTAACGCGGCGCTTAGATAAACCAAAACCCCAATCGTCCAACATCAGTTCCATCGCGGGGACTACGTTTTTAACGTTAAGGAGTGGCTCACCCATGCCCATCATTACCACGTTTGTTACCGGGCGTTTTTCGCTGTGACCATCAAGGCCAATATCTTTAGCTACACGCCAAACCTGGCCAATAATTTCAGATACTTTTAAGTTACGGTTAAAGCCTTGTTGCGCTGTAGAGCAAAAAGTACATTCAAGCGCACAACCAACTTGCGATGATACACATAACGTAGCGCGTTCTTTTTCAGGGATCCAAACAGCTTCTACTTCTTGGCCGCCTTCAAGCACTAATGCGTATTTGATCGTGCCATCTTTAGCTTGTTGACGCACTGATATTTCTGGGGCAACAATTTCGCATTCAGCTTTAAGTTTTTCTTTAAGCTTTTTGTTTACGTTGCTCATATCGTCGAAGTTATCTACGCCAAAATGATAAATCCATTTCATCACCTGGTCACTACGAAACGGCTTTTCACCGAACGATGCAAATAGCTCGCGCATCCCTTCTCGGTTTAAATCTAATAAGTTAATCTTTTTTTGTTCGGTCATGAAACAACCTCAATCGGTGACGGTGGAGATAAAAATTTACGAGGACGAATTGTACACAATTCACTCAGCTTAATCATTAAGTAAAACATTATAAGTTTACTGATTAATACCTTACATAATGACTAAAAAAGGGCCCGAAAGCCCTTTTCAATATGTTAACGAGTTCGAATTAACGAGTACGTGAACAAAGCTCTTCGTCAGCGAAGAAGTACGCGATTTCGCGAGCAGCAGATTCAACAGCGTCAGAGCCGTGAACAGCGTTTTCGTCGATGCTGTCAGCGTAGTCTGCACGTAAAGTGCCTGCTAGTGCGTCTGCAGGGTTAGTAGCACCCATGATTTCACGATTTTTAAGAACAGCGTTTTCGCCTTCAAGAACGGTAACCATTACTGGACCAGATGTCATGAAAGATACTAAAGCACCGAAGAAAGGACGTTCGCTGTGTTCAGCGTAGAAGCCTTCAGCTTTCTCTTGTGAAAGGTGAACCATTTTAGCTGCAACGATTTTAAGGCCAGCAGTTTCGAAACGGTTGTAGATAGCGCCGATGTGGTTTTTAGCAACTGCATCAGGTTTTACGATTGAGAAAGTACGTTCTAAAGCCATCTTAATGCTCCAATAATTTTAAGTGAAAGTGTGAATATTAACGGGCGCGAATTATACGCGTTTTAACGTAAAAATACTAATTATTATTAATAACCATCTTTGAATATATTTAGCAGGCTTTATTTATATTTTGTTTTGTGCGCTTACTGCGATTTTAACTTTGTTAAAATATACTCAATTGCACTAGGGTTTTGAAAGGAGTTATGGCTTGATTTAACTATAATAGTCTCTTTAGCTTTGTCGTAATAAGCGCTAGGGTAGTCAACTACGCTGTCGCTGATATTACTGCAATCATCGCTTGAATCGCAGATTAGACGATTAGTAGAACCAATAATATTATACGCTTCTCCTTGCACGGGTAATGTGCCCAACGCATCCATTAAAGGGTGCCCTGGTCTGAGTACTTGTACGCTATTTGGACCATAATCTTTTAAAAAAGGCAGCATACCTTTAGTTAGTTTAGCTATGCCAACCTTATCGATAAGTGCTTTAAAAAGGCCAGTAAATTCCAGTGGCAAAGTAACCAAGGACGCGCCTATGTAGCCTAATGCTGAGCTGGCAATACTGGAGCCGCGATGTGGGGTATCTAAAAAGA
The DNA here is from genome assembly GCF_015864415.1 of Pseudoalteromonas sp. SCQQ13. Taxonomy (NCBI): domain Bacteria; kingdom Pseudomonadati; phylum Pseudomonadota; class Gammaproteobacteria; order Alteromonadales; family Pseudoalteromonadaceae; genus Pseudoalteromonas; species Pseudoalteromonas sp. SCQQ13. The sequence continues at coordinate 59,343 of NZ_JADYXG010000004.1, forward strand.
ATACACGGTTGTAGTTAAACACCGGCTCAAACACAAAAATATCTTTAATATCGCGTTGTTTTTCGTTGAGTAGCAGTTCGGGTCTGTCGGTAAAAGTGGCATCCCACAATGCGTAGTTGCTATTTGTTGTTAGTGTTTTACTGATCACTCCGCCCATACTGTGGCCAATTATTGTTGCGCGCTCAAAGCCTTGCTCCCCGCTAGCAACTTGGCTCAGTTCACTGAGTAAATGACGCACTCTCATGGCATTAAAAAACGGTGGCGGACCTGAGGGATAATACACATGCCAAATTTGATAACGTTGGCTTAATACTGCATCATTTAATATGGCCATGGTTAAGTAACGCCAAATCAGTGGATCAGAATTTAAACCGTGGATCATTACTAATGGTTCTTTGTCAGCAGTTAATTGGGCAAGTGAAAATATGCCACGACGCTTTTCGGCTTCGCTGGCAGAGACAAAGCCTAGCCAACTAAATTGGTCTATGGTGGCATCTTCTAGCAGCATTAAAAAACTTGCTGCGGGTGAATAACTTAATGCGTAGCGATTATTTCCTAAGCTAATTTCTTTGGTGTTGTTTTGTTGTTCAATATCTATGGTAACTAGGTAGGTTAAACCCTGTGTTTCAATTGTTTTTAACTTAGCATTGTAGGCGCGGTAAATACCTTCTTCAGGGTAAAACTTGGCTTTTGGGTTGTCGGGCTGCTGTTTTTTTACCACTAAGGCAACCCCCAACTCACCCAGTGTTTTAGCCGCAAGGCGTGGCTCTAAAGGTAATAGGTTACTTACAAAGGTAAATTGTTTTTCACCGTTTATTGCAACCGAAACAAGGTTTAATTGTGTGGGATCGCTTTTTAGTAGTTTATAAAGAGAGCTGTTGTAGAGGCTCAGTGCATACGTTTTTAAATTAGAGGGTAATTGCGGTCTGGCCAACAGAGTTTGCGCACATTGTAGGCTCAATACTAGGCCAATATCTGTATCATCACTCACGCTCAGACAATGGCTGTGTAACGCGCCTAGCGATAAGGGCGCTAAATTAGGTAAAACAGCATAGCCCAACGCATTGCTAATTTGTGGCTGTTGGTCATTTAATTGCAAAAAACGCCCAGAAGAGCAGCCATTGAGCATAATAAAAATTGCAATAATAAAGAATAATCGAACCATAGTCACATTGCTAAAAAATTATAAAAACAATATTAAAATCTACACCTTAGTCGTTATTTTCTCAAGTATTAAACGGCTATTAACAAATTAACTTGCCTGTTTGTGCAAAAACTTGCTCACATAATGGCTATTGTTCGTGTAGTTGTGTGCTGCAGCAATAATATTGGCGGTTAATTAAATTCTATTAAGTCGATTGTTTTATACTAATTAATTAAATTTTAACCGTGATAAATGTCATTAAAATAGCCGCCAAATTCAACTTAACACGCTTATATTGCTATGAAAAATATTATTCTAAGTTTGACACTAATGTTTGGTTTTGTATTTTCGGCAGACGCAACTCAAAACAAGAGTTATTCGATTGATTACATTCAAGGTGAAGGAGATGTCAAAGGGATTAAGCTAGCGCTGCAATACCACGTTGACTGGTTAAAACAGTATTCAGAGAATTTAAATATGTATTTTGAATCAAGCTTAAACCTGTGGGAGTATGGTGCTGAAAATGACTACGACAGTAACCTAGTGCTTGCTATTTCGCCAGTGATCCAATACCCGATAACCCAGATGGCAGATAAACCTATTTTTATAGAGTTTGGGATTGGTGTTTCGTTACTCGACGATACTGTGTTTGCGGGCAAAAATGTCAGCACCCATTATCAATTTGAAGACCGCTTAGGTTTAGTGATGAAGTTTGGCAAAAATAATCGACAAAGCGTGGCTATACGCTACTTTCATTATTCTAACGCCGGCTTCAAAAAGCCAAATCCAGGGCTAGATTTTATTGCCCTAAATTATACCCGCTTTTATTAACCCCTGTGACTAAGTAGCCGCAAGTATCGCAATATAAATAACTGCGGCTACTACGAAAAATTAGCGCAAAACGCTACTCAGTTTTTCGTTAGTGAGAGGTGTTTTAAATAAGGGCTAAATTATTGTGCTTTTAACGCTAAATACTCAGTACATGATGCTGATCAATTATCCTTAAATTAATACTCTATATACTGCCGCGCTTTGTTATTTAATTATTCATGCAACTGGCTTGTAACCAGTTTTATGTATGGAGCGCTCATGCCATCAACTACTGTTAACTCTTCAAAAAATACACCGCCGTTTGCGTTTACCCCTGAACTATTATCGCCCGCGGGCAGCTTAAAAAACATGCGTTATGCCTTTGCCTATGGTGCCGATGCAGTATATGCAGGGCAGCCACGCTATAGCTTACGAGTACGTAATAATGAGTTTGATCTTGAAACATTAAAAATAGGCATAGATGAAGCGCATGCACTAAATAAAAAGTTTTATGTGGTATCGAATATTGCGCCGCATAACGCTAAAGTTAACTCGTATTTACGCGACATTGAGCCGGTTATTGCTATGCAGCCCGATGCGCTGATCATGTCTGATCCGGGTTTAATTATGTTAGTGCGTGAAAAATGGCCGACTATGCCTATTCATCTATCGGTACAAGCGAATGCGGTAAATTACGCGAGTGTACAGTTTTGGGCAAAACAGGGGATTGAGCGAGTTATTTTATCGCGCGAACTGTCGCTAGAAGAAATTGCCGAAATACGCAGGCTTTGCCCAAATACCGAGTTGGAAATATTTGTCCATGGTGCCTTGTGTATGGCGTACTCTGGACGCTGTTTATTGTCGGGTTACATAAACAAACGCGATCCAAATCAAGGTACATGCACTAATGCTTGTCGTTGGGATTACGATGTAAAACCGGGCGTTGAAAACGAAACGGGTGAAATGGTACATAAGTTCGATCCTAAAAGCATAATACCTACGCTTGGTGAAGGCGCGCCTAGCAGCGAAATAGTCATGTTAGAGGAGCAAGGTCGCCCCGGTGAATATATGCCTGCTTATGAAGATGAGCATGGTACTTATATTATGAACTCAAAAGATTTACGTGCAGTACAATATGTAGAGCAACTTACCCAAATGGGTATACATAGCTTAAAAATAGAAGGGCGCACTAAGTCTTTTTATTATGTAGCACGCACCGCGCAGGTTTATCGCAAAGCAATTGATGACGCAGTAGCTGGTCGCCCGTTTGATACCAACTTATTTAAAACCTTAGAAAATTTAGCCCACAGAGGCTACACCGAAGGCTTTTTAAAGCGCCATGCGCACCAAGACTATCAAAATTATGAATACGGCCATTCGGTATCAACTAAACAACAGTTTGTTGGCGAAGTGCTGGGTAGAGATGCTAACGGCTTAGTTGATATTGATGTAAAAAATAAGTTTTGTGTTGGCCATTCATTAGAGTTAATGACCCCACAAGGTAATATTAGCTTTGTACTTGAGCAGATGGAAAATAAAAAGGGTGAAAGTATTAGCGATGCTAAAGGTTCCGGCCATATTGTTAAAATAGCGCTGCCTCAAGCACTAGATTTAGCGTACGCTATTTTAATGCGTAATCTTGATGAGCATCAAGATACTCGTAATCCGTTTAAGCAAGCCGTTTAGTAATTACAGCAATACTTTAAGCGACTTTTATAGCGTTATGGTACTGAGGCTGAGTTATTAAAAAATACCTTGCAGCGCTTTAGCTAAAGTGTTGCAAGGTATAGTCTATTAGTAACCTCACACGATGAGGGATTTGTTTTCTGTCGCGATAAAGCATAGAAAAAGGCTGCCCTTCACTTTGCCAATCAGGAAGAATACGCTCAAGCGTTCCTGACTCTATTAATGGCAATGCAATATAATCAGGTATATAACTAATGCCAACACCCGATTCTACGGCATGTTTCATCATTTGAATTTCATCAACTTCAAGCCTAATGTGTTTTTTTGGCTCAACGTTATACACTTCATTAGTCAGTTTATTTTTTAATTGCCACGGTGCTAATCCAAAGCAAATAACTTTGGGTTGTTCTTCTAATTGCTCAGGGTGGGTAATTAAATGAGTGGTTTGGTTAGGGCGGCCACATATTATATTATGGGTGAGTTTCAACTCTCTAATAACCCAATTATCAATAGCAGGGTTTCTTACTCTAAAAGCAATATCAATGCCTTTTTTTTCGATATCAATTAAGTCATTTGAAAAACGTAAATCTAACTGTATTTCTGGATACAGCAGTAAAAAATCACAAAAAATAGCGCTTAAAAAATGCTTGCCCATGTAAATTGGCGCAGAAATTCTAATTTTACCTTTTGGTTGCTGCTTCTCATCAGATAACGCTTGCTCTATGGCGTCTACTTCCTCAAACAGTTTGCAGTAGCGAGCGTAATATAGCTCCCCTGTATGAGTTAATGTAACGCGATGAGCGTCTCGATTAAGTAAGGTTAACTGTAGAGTTTGCTCCAATAAACGTATTCTGCGGCTTAAGGTTGATAATGATAGATTTAGACTTTCGGATGCTTTTTTAAAGCTACCTAATTTCACTATAGTGCAAAAATAACGTAAATCATCAAGGGAGTAATTAGGCATTATTAAAACCGCTTATCATTTCAAAACTTAATTATTGTTGAAGTTATGTTTAATCATAACAGCGGCGCTGTTAAATATCATTAGATGTTAAAAGTAGTGATTTATAAAAGCGTTTTTAACTTTTATAAATACTTTGCGGCGAGTTTATCTTTTTAGGTTTAATTTGCAGCAGTGGCTTGAGCTTTTAAATAAAGCAGTGCCGAGCAATATGTTATTGCCATAAATAGCCTATAGCGACGCATAAATACCAAACACGAGTTGCCTTTCGGTTTCTGCCAGAAGCTTGAGTAGTTTTTTAGCCCATTAGTTAAACCTATATAAATAAAGGCCTTGCGGCGATTTTTTATTGATTGAGATCAACAAAGCAACAGAGAAAAATAGGCATAATTCGCGGCTGTAATTTACACCCAAAAATAAAAATTTGTGTTACTAATTTGTGTTACGATTTAATGAAAAATAGCGGTTTTTTATTAAACTAGAACTGCACAAAAGTTAGCCTTTACACACCTTTGTTTTTACTTATCTTTTTGTTTTATAATGATATTAATTGAAAAGGCTAAAAAATGGCTCTACTCATAAATAACAAATGCATTAACTGCGATATGTGCGATCCAGAGTGCCCAAATGAGGCTATTTATATGGGGGCTAAAATATATCAAATAGATCCCAGTAAATGCACTGAATGCGTAGGTCATTATGATAAACCTACTTGCGTAAGTGTCTGCCCAATTGATTGTATTAAGCCAGACCCAACCCATAGTGAAACTATTGATGAGCTTGCCGATAAGTACGTAAGGTTAACTAGTAGTTGTGGCTAACTGCTAAGCGTACTGTTTTAAAGCTGATTAACAGTACGCTTAGTAATATTCGTTTTTATAAGTCAGGGAAGTGACCAAAAGCTTGATTTATTTCATGGTTTTGCTGACTGACCCAAGTAAAGTAATCTTTATTAGCTAATAAACTGGCGGCATCGTTGTCGATTATCACTATCGCGTTTTTATGCATTTGTAAAATTGACGCCGGGCAACTTGCCGAAAGTGGGCCGTTTACCATGTCATTTACCGCTTGTGCTTTATTTTTACCCGTGGCAATTAGTAACACATACTTAGCGTCCATTATGGTAGCAATACCCATGGTCATCGCCATTTTTGGTTGTTGCTCATCGTCTGAAAACATTCTGCTGTTGTCTGATACGGTTTGCTCAGTTAGCGATTTGATCCGGGTGCGAGATGCAAAGCTTGATGAGGGTTCATTAAAGCCAATATGGCCATTGCCGCCAATGCCTAAAAGCTGCAGATCTAAGCCTCCGAGTGCCGCTATTTGCTGCTCAAAATGTTCACCTTGTTTTCTAGGATCTTGTTTGGCGTTACAAGTTGGTAAATGGGTGTTGTTTTTATCTATATCTATGTGATCGAACAGTTGGCTGTTCATAAAGTAACGGTAGCTATTACTATTATTTTCATCGATGTCGTAATACTCATCTAAATTAAACGTATTTACCTGAGCAAAACTAATATGCTTATTTTTATACATCGATACTAGCTGCTTATATAAATCAATAGGCGTGCTACCTGTAGCTAGGCCTATATTTGCATTGTTTTTTGCTAAAATTAACTTTTGTAGCAACGTTGCTGCATTTTCAGCAACAGCTTTTTTATCATCAAATATAAGTACTTGCATTTTACTTCTCTATTAATTGATTTTTAGCGTAGTGATGCACACCGATTAAATCGGCATCTGCACCCGATACCGGCTGTAACAAGGTTACTTGATAAATTTCCGGTGCTTGTTGAATTTTTTCAGCTACTTTATTAAAAAATAATGCTGACAAACCCACACTGCCTCCAATAACAACTGTTTCGTTGCCAAATGTGGCTTTCATATTAAATATCAGCTCGGCCACGGCCGATGCGGCATTATCAATAATTTCGGCTACTTCAGGATGCTCAGCGTAGTTTGTAAATACGTCTTTTGCATTGAGTGTTTTACCCAGTGCTTTGCTGGCGTGTTTAGCAATAGCAGTGCCTGAGGCAATTGACTCAACACAGTTTGTTCTGCCGCAGTGGCAGCTGTAGTTATGGTTTGATTGAATATGTACTGTGGTGTGGCCTAGGTGGGCACAAAACCCATCGGCGCAGGTGATTATTTGGTCGTTAAATACAATGCCTGCCCCCACTCCTGTTGATACGGTAATGTAAATAAAGTTTTTATTTTTTACCTGCTCATTTACCGTGTATTCAGCCCAAGCGGCTGCAGAGGCATCGTTAATTATAGTAACGGGTAGGTTAGTTAGGCTTTCTAACTGTGCTTTTAATGGTAATTTACGACGCACAGATAAAAAATTCACAAATTCTGCGCTAACTTGGCCTGTGCAAGCAATATTAATTGAGCTGGCTTGAAGTACCCACTTTTCAATTACGGTATAAACGTATGCCGCTAAGTCATCAATATTAGTATGTATAATAGAGTCAACTTTTATTGAATTAACGATTTGGTCATTATCAATAAGTGCGCACGCTATTTTGGTGCCGCCAATATCAATGGCAATATTCATCATTAAATATCACTCTTTGCATTGTTAATACTTTGCACAAACCACCCAGTTATATGCTCAAGGCGGGTAATTGCCGAGCCAACAGTGACGCACAATGCACCGAGTTCGATTGCTTTTGCAGCGCGTTCAGGCGAGTTGTAGCGCCCTTCGGCAATCACTTTTATACCAGCACTGACTAAGTCACTTACTAATTGATAGTCGGGTTCGTTAGGGGTTGTACTTAAATCTAAATAACCAGATAGCGTGCTGCCAATAAAGGTACAGCCAGCGTCGTGTAAAAACTTGCCGCCAGCAAGGTCAGCACAGTCGGCCATAGCAATACAACCGTGTTCGTGGATGGTGTTTAACAGAGTTAGCCTATCTACTGGGCGAGGTCTATCTGTGCCATCAAACGCGATAATAGTTGCGCCGGCTTCGGCCAGGCCAATAACGTCTTCAATAAAGGGGGTTATGCGCACCTCGGTATCAGTAAGGTCGCGTTTAACAATTCCTACAATAGGAATATTGCTTACTTTTGCGACCGCACGTACATTTTCAATGCCTTCAATTCGTAGTGCTTTTGCACCCCCAGCTACGGTTGCTAATGCCATAGCAACAATATGCTCAACTTTGTCCATAGGGCCATCGTCAAGAGGCTGGCATGATGCAATTAAACTACTTTGCAAATGGTTTACTAAAAAGCTCTCTAACTCTATATTTTTATTTGACATATTTTGCTCTTAAATTTGGTTATTGGTTCATTGTATATAAGGTTAATTTTGAAAGATCTTTATTGTGTGCAGGGAATAATAAACTAACTAAGTAGCCAACAATTAAGCAGGTTAAAATACCTATTGTTCCGTAAAGATAGCCATTAGCCCAGCCATATTTCCATGCTGAAATCATTAAGCTCACCCCTGAGATAATACCTACTATAGCGCCTACAGAGTTAGCACGTTTGGTTAATGCGCCAAGTATAAATATGCCACCTAATGCACCCATAAACATACCAATTACTTTAAAATAAGCTTCCATTAGTGAGCGTATTTCAGGGTCGATAAATATTAATCCAACCAAGGTGCCTAATACGCCAGAAATAAAAGTAAGGATGCGCGCTAAACTCATATAAGACTTCTCAGATTTGGCTAAATTAAAAGGTCGTACAAAGTCGGTTAATACCGTAGTGGCAATAGAGTTCATGCTGGTTGAAACCGTTGACTGCGCTGCTGCAAAAATACCCGCAATAATGAGTCCGGCTAAACCCATTGGTAGTTCATTTGATATAAACGTAGGGAAAATTTGATCAATTTGAATGGTTGGGTCGAGTTTTTCAGGGTTAAGTTGGTAAAAAGCATATAAGCCTGTACCAATACAGAAAAACAATAACGCGCCCGGCGCCGCTAATATGGCATTGGCCCAAATAGATTTAACCGCTGAGGCAGGATCTTTGGTTACCATATATCTTTGCACAACGGCTTGATCTGCAGTGTAGCTCGATAAATTTTGGCCAATACCGCCCAGCACAATAACCCAAATAGATAAGCTAGTAATACTCTCAAGGCTAAAGTCGTTATTAACTATGGTAAATTTATCGTCAGCAAAACCAATTTGTATAAAGCTATTAAAGCCATCATCGAGGCCTGCAATAATTACAGCAAAACACACAACAGCGCCAATAAGTAATACCACGGTTTGAATAGTATCAGTCCAAATAACGGCCTCAACACCACCCAGTGTACAATACAATAAACAAAGCACTCCCATAATAAGCACGCTATCAGAGGCACTAAGAGGGGTTACCGCCGACAAAGCCAACGCGGTTAGTGCCATAACAATACCCATACGGCCAATATGAAATAAGGTGAATAAGCCACTGGCAAAAAGTCGTACCGGCATATTAAATCTTTTTGATAAAAACTCATATGCACTGGTTGCATCTAGCTGTCTAAAAAAGGGAATTGCTACATATACGGCAATAGGCGCTACTGCAATTATCATCCAAATACCAATAAGTAGTACCCAGTTAGTTTGATAAACAATGGCCGGAAGGGCGATGTAAGTTAACGAGCTTAACATAGTGGCATAAATAGAGCAGGCTGCAGCCCACCAAGGTATTGACTGTCCGCCTCTAAAGTAATCGTTGGTGTTTTTATTTTTAAACATAAAATACAAACCAACCATGACCACAGAAAGTAAGTAAATCACTAAAACCAGCATGTTTTGCCAGCCAAAATCGCGGGCTGTATTACTAATTTCACCTTTAATTAAAACGGTATTGTTAGTATTTAACTCTGTTACTACTGCATAAGAGTGTTGCTGAACCTGAGTTATTTTATGAAAACGATAGTCTGACTTATTGTAATTAGACCATGCTTTAGTGATGGTATTGTATGACAAGGTTTTGCCACCTTGAGTCACTACCATAATATGAGATTGACCCAGAGGAGAAGCAAATACAAGCTTATCAATATCTACCAGCTCAGTGGGGTTATTACTTGTTACGGTTAACCATGAATTTGCAGCTTCATCAAACTCGTGTAATAAAAGTTTAGAATTAGAGTTGCTGCTTTGCTCTGCGCTTTGTTGTGAAACGGCGTAAATGCGGTTTTCGTTGCCATCATTTTGCACCACAAGTTCGCTGTTAATAATGTTTAGATCTGTAAATAATGCTGCATTGAGTGGTGTCCACTGTTGCTGGTCATTATTTAGGGCTATTTTAAAAAAGTACCACTGCTTATCAAAACCGGTAATGTACACGTTTTGCCCAAATACTTGCGCACTTATTTTACTAAACGAACGAGGTAAGTTAGCTAACTGTTTTGAAACAATACTTTGAGATTCATCATGCCATTCTAAAACATTAACACGTGTAGATTTTACCCCATTAACTAAACCGCCCAGCACAACTGTTTTGTTATTGTGCTGCACTGTAATTGCTTGCGCTCTATTACCATCAATAGGTTTGAAGTTTAATACAGTACTTATTTCATTTGTTGCTAGGTCTAGCTTATTTAATTTGGCAAAGTCGGTACTTGAAATAAACAAAGCGTCATTCGTTAAAAAATATAAAGAATCTTTATTTATAAGCAGGTGATTAGCGTTACTTTTAATAACGCTCCAATCAAGCTGTGTTTTAGCAAATGTATTGCATGATGTTAAAAGTAATAAAAAAATTATAATTATTCTCATAGTGCAACTGTATACCTGTTTGTGGTGTATACCTGTTATACCACCTAGGGTGAGTGAAATCTATAGTTTTTTAACATTTGCGACACAAAAAAAGGCTAAATTTAGCCTTTTTATAATATCTATAGTTTAATTAATTATACTTAAAGTTTTAACCGTAATAATTATCAAATACATAATCAATATGGGCTGAGAGTTTTGCGTCAGCTCCCTCTACATCACCATTTTTTATACACTCAAAAATAGCAACATGGTCGTTATAACTTTGCTTATTTAATTCCACCGTATTAACGTGCTCGGGGCGAGCATCAATTAACCAGTCCATTAACGCTTGGTGTACAGCTAAAAATATTGGATTCCCTGGGATAGAAGCAATCACCCGGTGGAAGTAAATATCAGTACGTCTAAATTGACTGTCATTTTCAATAGATTTACCATTTAACTCAAGCGCTTCACCTAGTTCTTTAATTTGGCTTGGTGTTGCCGAGGCCGCTGCATGTCTAACTAAGCTAGATTCAAAAAATCGTCTTAACTGGTCAAAATATTTTAAACCATTTGGCTGTGCAAGAAAGTCTTTTGACATCCCTGATAACTCAGCGATAATAGTGTCGGCTGAGGGGCGAGTAACCCGGGTTCTTTCACCGCTACTTATTTTTACCAGGCCTTTACGCGCAAGCGCAGCTAAAGCATCCCTGATCGAAGGCCTACCGACGCCAAATGCAGCCATAAGATCTCGCTCAGAAGGCAGTGCATCACCTTCAGAAATCTCACCTTGGCGGATCATGCGTTCGAGCTCTTCTTCGACCGTTTCGGATAATTTTTTTCGTTCTACTGGGCGCGTAACTTTCAATGTCATTTAAAAACCTATCAATTGTTTAGCTATTACCCTATCGTACCATAAAATAAAGAGTTCGCTAATGTTAGCTGAAAAATATCCTTATTTGGTAGCAATATACAAACGTGCGTTGTTTATCATCGCCAATGTTTCGTCGATGTAGCGCACTCTATTCGCCAAAGATTGTTGTTGTGGCAAAATTGAAATTTTGCAGCCAACAAAGTCTAAATTAGCCAATTGTTGTAACTGCATACAACGGTTTATTTCATGCTCATTCATTGCCGACTCTTTGTTTGTTTGCTGATCAAAATTATTTATTTGCGGTGGCATATGGCTATCTTTCCAGCTGCCGTAAAGTGCAGAGTGACTGCTGGCGCCAGAAAATATGAGGCCTGTAAATAAGCCTGCTTTTATGCAAAGTTCCATATGCTTTATTGCGCCGTTTGCACTTCTTGCTTCAATTGCTGAGCGTCCCCAATTTATTGAAATACCTAGTTTATGCCTAGTGTGTAGGTTGGCCGTTGTTATAGCGCTTATTTCGTCTTCTAAACGCATAAAACCTTTTTCACTAGGCTGGTTTTCAAGCTGTGCATCACAATGCTCAAGTACCAGCTTAGCACCGTGCCAGTCCCAACTTTGTAGCTCTTGGAGCGATTTAACTAATGCCGTTATTGATGAGGTAGCCGGTGCATTTAATGCAGGCGCACTATGGATTTGAATATGTGTAACCACAGGCTTTTTAAAGTGGTTATTAAGTTGTTTTATTTGCTGATTAGCTTGTTTATAAAAGTTAATAGCTTTAAGGCGACCTGCTTCATTGTCAGATGCAATACCAAAGTGCGGATCTTTGCTAAGCTCTCCCATGGTGCCAGGAATACAGGTAACGACATAACACCAACTGTCATCTAGCTGAGCATAAAACCATTCATTATCAAACCTATGAAGTTTACCAGTAAATGGGATTTCTAAGCCGTCGATGCGTTTATTCTTTTTTAGTTGTTGGTAAAATAAATGCTCTGCCTGTTGATCCCAACTAGAATCTGATGGCACTGAAGCGTAAGCCCCTACAAGTACTTTCATGTTATTCCTTTGAAGCTGTAATTTAGTGTAAGTAATACACCATAATTATTAAAATTAGCCTAACGTCTATTCCATAGCGCTAAGGTTTTGATGTATCTTGGTGAAGCTGTTATACCAGTAGTGCATTTCTAACACAACTGCTGATTTTTAAAATTAACTATTTAGGTTTAAACATGAACATCTATAAGTACGGTGTAGACTCTCAGCAATATGGTCAGTTAATTCGTCCACAAAATGATGCGTATTTGCCCGTTGTTATTGTGATTCATGGGGGTTACTGGAAGGATAACCATAGCTTAGATACATACCCAACTAAGCAAATTGTTGAGTATTTAGCGGATAAAAGTGTTGCAGTATGGAACTTAGAATATCGCAGAATGAATAGCATGGGACCTAATATTACCGCGCCCTGGCCAACTATTTTTAGTGATGTTGCACAAGGCATCGACTTTTTAACCACTTTGGCAACAGAGCATAAATTAGATTTAAGCAATGTGCTTATTATTGGTCATTCAGCAGGCGGACACTTAGCAACATGGGCAGCCTCACGCGGTATGATAGATAAAAATTCAGCGTTGTATAAAGCCGAGTACTTAGCTATAAAAACGGTTATTGCTATTGCGGGGGTGGTTGATTTAAGGCGTCGCAGTGATTTAGGGCAACCACAACAAGTAGTAAAATTATTAGGGGGTGAATTGGCTGATGGACATAGTCGTATAAAAAATTGTAACCCTGCACAGTTAATCGACAATAGCGTAAAATATATCATTATGCATGGCGATAAAGACAAAGAAGTTAATATAAAACAGGCTATTAGCTTTGTAAGAAGCAGTAACAAAGCTAATGTTGTTTTCCATGTTTTAGCGGGTGTTGATCATTTTACAATGTTTCCTAGTTTTAATAAAAACCTGCACAGCTGGCAATTACTACAGCATATTATTAGTGAAAATTTAGTTTAAACGGGTTATAAGCCGCCGCAGTGTTTTATTTTCTTAATTATTTATCGTGTTTGTAATACTTCACACCACCAAAGCGTATCTAGGTTAATTTACAGCTTAGCTATATACATTTCTTTATTTTTAACCTTAAGTTATTATTTTTAATAAACTATACGTTGCATTCAATAGTCGCAAACTTTCACAGTATGAAAAATATTCAATTAAAATCCTCCATTATTTAAATAGTAAATAAACAGCTCGCTCAAAAATCAACCTCAAGTAGTTAAATGTCTTTAGTGTAATTAGTTACTAACACATTCACGTTTGTAAGCAATGTTGTTAAATTTAGTATCTAAAATGTTAATTAAGGCGTTGCTGAAGGTGTACTGGTATGATAGGTTGCTTGTATGATATTTACACAAAGCCACGTTAATATTTTTACTCTGAGAGAATAGTTATGAAAAAAAATAAAATACAACATCACTTATCTGCTTTATCTGTTTGTATTGCAGCGATTGTAAGCCCACATGCAATTGCCCAAGATGCGGCAACAAAAGATATTGAACGCATTAACGTTACAGGTTCAAATATATTTAAGGGCAGCGCTAATTTTAGCTCATCTTCACCCGTTGTAGAGTTAGGTAAAGAAGCGATTGAAGGAGTAGCAGCCATTTCAATTGCGAATACTTTGAGCCGACTACCTTCAGTAACGGCTGGCACAAATGATGCCTCAAATAATGGCGATAGCGGCGGAAGTGCAGGTATTAGTACCACTTCACTTCGAAATCTAGGAACAGCAAGAACACTAGTATTAGTTAATGGCAGGCGCTATGTGTCGGGCACTTCTGCGGGTGACGGCTATGGTGTTGATTTAAATTCTATACCTACCTCAATTATTGAGCGTGTTGATGTATTAACCGGTGGTCAATCTGCAATTTATGGTTCAGATGCAATTGCGGGTGTAATAAATATAATCACTAAAAAGAACTTTGAAGGCCTCGAAGTTAACATGTTTGGTGCTGATTCAGATGAAGGTGGTGCTGCACGCCAAAATATTGATTTTACTTATGGTAAAAACTTTGATGGAGGTAACGCATGGTTGTCACTCGGGCTTGCCAATCAAGATGATCTAATGGCCAGAGATAGAGATTTTTCGAGAAATAGTATAAATGTGCATGATGAAGATGGTGACGGCCTTCGTGAAACATTGCGGGTACGAAATGGACCAATGCACGTTGATGGCGGCGCTTTTCAGTTTGCAGATGTAAGTATTTTTGGTAATGGTGATCCGTTTAGTCAATTTGCACCAAAAATAACTTCCGATGGTCAGTTAGATGGCAACAGTGATTTTTATAATCAAACATTTTATCGCAAAGCAATTGCACCTTATAAGAGACAGTTTGCTGCTGCTGGTATGACGTTTGATATTTCAAGTAAAGCACATGCTGAATTAGAGATTAACTACTCTGAGGTTAATTCGTCAACTAACATAGAAACAGCCCCTTTAAGTATAGTTAACGATGTATTTGTAGTGAATCGTGGTGGGACAACGGGTATTGATATTGCTAACAGCCCATTTTTTAATGGCAGTAGTGCACAAAACCAATTGTTACCGGCATTGCAAAATTCTGGAAATGGCAGTACCTCACTTGACCGTGTAAATACCTTTAGACGATTAGCCGAATTTGATAATTTAGGGGTAGAAAACCGCCGAAGCACTTTTCGTATCGCGGGTAACTTAGATTATGAGTTTGATAACAATTTACTCTTAAGCACGTCAGCGGTTTATGGTACGACTAACCAAGTACAAAAAAATAGTGGCGATGTAAACCTTGTTGCACTTCGTGCTGCACTGAATATTGAAGAAGATGGCAATGGTGGCTATCAATGTGCAAACGCCACTGATAGATGGCAAGGATGTGTACCAATAAATCCATTTGGTACAACAGACAGCGAGTTGGGCCAAGCAGGAATAACGGGTTTTTCTCCTGAGGCAGTCGACTATATCGGTATTCCTACTGGTCAAAGCGGCGTGATAAAACAATATGTAGTAAATAGTGTTTTATCAGGTGAGTTACCATTTACGCTTAATGATGAATATATTAGCTTTGCTACAGGTGTTGAGTATCGTAGAGAAGAAGGTGCTGAAACCCCTGATGCATTTCGTCAAGCGGGTATTAGCCGTCGTTTACAAGTATTTGCAACCGAAGGTAGTTTTTATTCTTATGAAGCCTTCGGGGAAATGTTTTTACCTGTGTATGATTGGTTGAATGTGAGCTTAGCGCTGCGCGTTGGTGACTACTCTTCTATTGGTAATACTTCAACATATAGACTAGGTATTGATTCGCCAATAAACGATTATGTACGTTTTCGTGCCAGTGTGTCGAGTGCGGTTAGAGCACCAAATGTTAACGACTTATTTGCTGCTGGATCTGCCAGTGCCACCGGTGGACATGATGTTTGTGATGGTGTAGATGCTAGTACAGCTGGTAATGTTGCAGCGAACTGTCGTTCAATCGATGCGATTGCAGATCGTATTGCGGCAGATGGCTCGTTCACTTTAGTGGGTTCTGAAAGTCAAAATGAACGTTTATTAACAACGGGTTCTGAAAGCTTAAAAGAGGAAAAAGCAGATACTTACACTATAGGTGCTGTATTTACGCCAATGGAGTCGCTTTCTGTTTCAGTAGATTATTATTCAATTGAGATTGAAGATGCGATTTTAAATGTGGGAGCCGGTGACATTATTAATCGTTGTTACAATGTAGATCCAAGTGAATTTGATGCAACTTGTGGTGGTAGTGTAGTACGTGCAGTAAATGGCCCTATTTTAAATATTACTTCAAAAGCAATTAACGAAAGCGAAGTAAAAACCAGCGGTGTTGATTTAGAAGTATTCTATACCATGGATAAATTAGACCTAAGCCTATCTGCATCATATTTAGATGAGTATGTAACCACAAGTAAGGCGGGCGTAGAGCGCGACTATAAAGGTGAAGTACTTTACCCTAAGTTTAGATATACCATGCACGGTACTTATAATTTTACCGACGACTTTAGCTTATTTACTCAAGTAACTTACAGAGATGAAACTCAAAATGATGTAAATAATGATGTGAATCAAACACTATCTAACGATATTAACACATTAGATTCTGTATATTATGTAGATTTAAGAGCTTCATATAACGTTAATGAATCACTTAATTTATATGCCGGTTCTAACAACTTATTTAATGAACAGCCAGACATTATACCGCGTGGCACGGTAACTTCATCAGCAGCAGGCACAAATACTGAGCCAAGAGCTTATGATATTATTGGCCGTCAGTATTTTGTTGGTCTTAAATATAAGTTTTAATTTGTTTCGTTAAGTTATTAACACAGTTAAAAACCTAATCGTAAAGATTAGGTTTTTTATTTTTTAGATTAAAATTGCGAGGTTAATATGTTGCGATCGTTAATGTTGTGCAGCTATTTAGTGCTTAGTATTTTTTTTGTAGCGCCGCTTGAGGCAAAAACCGACAGCATAATTTCTAATTGGACAGAGGTTGCAAAGTTGCCGCTTTATACTCATAAAGGGCAACCAACAGGAATATCAGCTGCCTATACAGGGATGATTGGCTCATACTTAGTGATAGCGGGAGGGGCTAACTTTCCTAATGGTCACCCTTACTTTGATGGTGCAAGTAAGCATTATCATGACAATATTTATGTATATGACCTCAGTAATGAGCAATTTAAATTAGTTGCTACCGGTAAGCTACCAATGCCAATGGGTTATGGCGCAACTGTAAGTAAAAACAATAGTTTATTGTTAGTTGGCGGCAAAGACAATCAGCAAACATATAATACGGTGATAGCGCTCACGTTAGATGAAAATCATATGCCGCAAAGCCAATTAGTGGCTACGCTGCCATTTACTTGGTCTGATGGCGCAGCTGATTTACACGCTGATTCTTTATATTTATTTGCAGGTATGGTGGATGAAAAAATATCGAATCAAGTATGTAAATTTTCGTTTGCCCGCGGTCAGTGCGATGTTAGTGGCAAAATTCCTGCACTACCAGCAAGTCCACGCACGCAATTTCCAGCAATTGCTATTAATGGTCAGTTTATGTTGTTTGGCGGGATTAATAGCCAGTCTAAAAGCAATAACTTTGCACTCACAGATGCTTATTCGTTTGATTACAAAACCGCTAAGTGGCGTGTGTTACCCAAGACTAAACTTAATAATGAAGACTTTACCTTAGCGGGTGGGAGTGCCTTGCGCTTAACGAATAAAAAAATATTAGTATTAGGAGGAATTAATAAAAGCGTATTTAACAATGCGGTATTAAAGCTCAATACCTTACAAGGCAGTAAGCTTGAGCAATTTAAACTAGAGTATTTCTCAATGCCGATTAGCGCATTTAACTTTAGCCGAAAGCAGGTTGTATTTGATACACACACCATGAACTGGTCTGCATTGCAGCAAGATGTACCTTTTGCCGGTGGCGCTGGACCGTTACAAACTGCGCAATATAATAAGATGATTTATTGGATTTCTGGCGAGGTCAAAGCAGTGCAACGTAGTCCCTATATTTATCAAGCAAAAGTACAGCGTTAGGCTAACCCTGGGCTTTAATTTATTTTCTACTTTAACGATAAAGCAACAGCGTGTGGTGCACTAATTTTACTTCTTTCTACAGTGAGCGTTAAATTCCTTAACTTTTAATCATGTTGTGTAGCTTAGCCGCACTGTAATCTTTAACAATAAAAAAGCCGCATAAATGCGGCTAATAAGGGGATAGCAAAATATTAATCTTAGGTAGCGCTAAAAAGTAACGTGCTACCCAACTGTTACTACGCTGGTTGGTGATCCATAAAACCTGCGGCTTGCATTTTAGCAACCACGTCTTTTTTCTCATCGTCGTTAAGCGCACGAATTGGTAAGCGTGGGTTACCTACATCAATACCATGTAGTTGCATTGCTGCTTTACCCGCTGCTACGCCGCCATATTGAACCAGAGTACGAATTAATGCGATAACTTTATCCATTAACGCAGTTACGGTTTCTTGGTCACCTTTGTTGAACGCTTCGATAATTTCTAAATAAAGTGGAGCTGCGTAGTTGTACGTACTGCCTACTGCGCCAATAGCACCTACTGCTAGGCCACCTGGAAGAAACTCGTCAACACCAAATGGAATATCGAATTTGCCGCCACAAGCACGCTTACAACGTTGGAATTCGTAAAGATCACCATGGTTAAACTTAATACCTGCAAGGTTAGGAATAACCTTGTCAGCTTTAATTAAAAACTGCTCCATATCAAACATCACACCCGACATACCTGAGTGGTAGTAGTAAAATGCTTTTGATGGTGCGGCAGCGGCAACCGTTGCACAGTAATGCACTAAATCGTCAACTGAGCCGGGTTTAAAGAAACACGGTGCGATAATAGAGGTAGCAAAAATATCAAGCGTTTCTGCGTGCTTGGTTAATTCAAGGCTGTCGGCTATTGATAATGCGCCGGTATGCACAGTAATACTTAGTTTACCTTGAGCTGCTGTAACCCAACGCTCAGCAATAGCTTTGCGCTCAGCAACCGAGCAGTTAAGGCCCTCGCCTGTAGTACCACAAATATAAACGCCTTTAACGCCTTGCTTAATTAGTAGCTCAGCAAGTTGGTCAATAACTGGTAAGTTAACATCACCATTTTTATCAAACGGAGTATGAGGGGCTGCGATCAGTCCAGTAAGTTTATTCATTTTTAGCCTCTGTAATTTTAAAATATTGCTTTGCCGCCAATCCATGTGTTTAACACACGAGGCGACGAATTTGTTGTTGAAAGTAAAGTTAAGTCGGCATTGGCGCCAATGCTTAACTGCCCACGAGAGCCCTCTATTCCTAAAAACTCAGCTGGGTATAAACTAGCCATATTGAGGGCGTCGGTTAAGGAAATGTCTAACATGTGTGTTGCGTTATTCACTGCGGTGATCATATTTAGTGCTGAGCCCGCTAATTGGCCGCTATTGCTGGTTAATTTGTCGCCAACTAAGTTAATGTCATGGCCGTCAAAATGCAGTTGTGTTTGCTCGCTACCTATAGTCGACATTGAGTCGGTAACTAGCATCATTTTACGAGCGGCTTTTGCTCTATAAGCTAGTTTGGCAGTACTTGGGTGTACGTGGTGGCCATCTAAAATAATGCCACACCAGCTTTGCTCATCAAGTAATGCAGCTCCCACCATATTTGGCGCGCGCGACTCAAGTGCTGACATAGCATTAAATAAATGGGTAAAACCCGTTGCGCCAGCAGCTAGTGCGGCTTGTGCTTGCTCAAAACTTGCGTTTGAGTGACCTAAACAAACATGTACACCGTGATCTACTAATATTTTAATTGTTTCGCAGCTGACATTTTCAGGGGCTAATGTGACTATTTTTATGCCTAAATCGTCACGACAATAAATATCTAATTCTTGCTGGCTTAAACCGCGAATTTGTTGGCTACTGTGAATGCCTTTTTTAGGCTCGCTAATATGTGGGCCTTCAAAATGTACTCCTAAAATACCAGGGGTGTGCTGTGCTATAGCGGTACTTATTAGGTTGGCAGTTTGTTCTATTTTATTTAAATTGCTGGTGATTAGCGTAGGCAGTAAGCTGCTAGTACCATACTTAGCATGTGCTGTGCTCATTGCTGTTAGGGTTTGTAAATTGGTATTTTGATTGAGTAAACAACCTCCGCCACCATTAACTTGCGTATCAATAAATCCAGCAGTTAATAAGCCACTAACTTTAGTTTCAATGGCGCCTTTTACAGTATCAAAAGCAATAATTTTGCCATCTTTAATACTAATAGGGTGGTTAGAGTGTAGTGTTTTGCCATCAAATAGATGATCGGCTATTAAAGTGGTGATCATGACAAGTCTTCTAAGTTAGTACTGACATTTAAAGCGGTGGACTAATTTTTTATGGTTAGTCCACCATTGCATTTAATATTTTAAGTATTAAACGGTTAACCCAAGCTTACTTAGATTAGAAGTTTAATTTAACACCGGCGTAATACGAGCGGCCTGTTAAATCATACGCACTACCATTTGTTAAAGTACCTTGTTGCTGATACTTATGACCAGCCGTTAGGTGTGGTGGCTGCTCGTCAAATAAGTTAGTGATACCAAAGTAAGCATTGATTTGGTTAGTAAAGTTATAGCTAAAACGCACATCGTTATAAAGACGTGAGTCGATAGAGTTAAGCTCTTCTGTTAATACGGTATTATCGTTACGGTCTTTGGTTTCATCCCAGTAACGTACTTGCCAGTACACATTGAACTCATTAATTGTGTACGATGCATTAACGTTAAAACGCAGCTCTGGGAACATTACTTCGCCAGCTAGCTCTTGTTTGTCACCCGTTTCGAGTCCTGTAATGCTATAAGTGTCTAAGATGTTTGCTGCAAAGCCTACATACAAATCGCCATCACCTAAGTCGGTCATGTATGACACATCAATATCAAGGCCTCTTGTTTCAATGAGGTTTTCGTTACCAGATGCTGCATTTACTTCAAGTGCTGCACCTGAACGTCCATCACGGCGTACTAAGCCGCCACATTGTGCATCAAAATTGCTAGGATCTGCAGAGTAACAACGATTTAAGATAACGGTACGGTCAGTTTTAGCGATGGCATCATCAATCTTAATGTCGTAATAATCAAGTGACATTTGTAAGCCAGAAATCGACTCTGGAGTAAAAACAATACCCGCAGTGAAGGTATCAGCTTTTTCTTCTTTAACATCGGTAGAGCCGCTTAATAAACCTGCGGTATTTTGGCGCTCTACTTGCGTTAAGTTAAACGCGCCATCGTTATCAATACGATCTGAAATCGCATCAATTGAACGACAGTTAACGGCGATATTACCGCTATCGGCATTAGTTACTCCGTTACAAGGGTCGGTTATTAGTGCTGCAGTTGCAGTACCACCAGCAAACAAGTCACTTACGTTAGGAGCACGTACTGCAGTTGCCATAGCACCACGTAGGCGAATACTATCGGTTATTGGTGCATCTAAGCCAATAGTCCAGTTAGTAGTGCTACCTACAGACGAGTAATCGCCAAAACGTACTGCAGCAGATAAGCTTAACTTTTCATGCAGTGGAATATGTAACTCACCAAATACGTCAACAACATCAAATGAGCCTTCGGTTTTAGCAATTGCTGCACCGCGTACAATACCCGCTTGGCGTAGTGGATCTGGTGTTTCATGGCCTTTTTCTTCGCGGTATTCTACACCACCAGCAAAACCAATAGTGTCTACGTCGTTACTAACGGCATAATCTAATCGACCAGCAACAACGGCGGTTACTACCACTTGCTCAATACTACCTTCTAGGTTGGTATCAGCTGATAAGTAATCTACTGCTTCAGGCGAAATGCCATTAAGCGAGAACGGGTTAAATACAACACAGCCGTTAATGCGTGCAATATCATCAGCACATTGGAATCCGCCAGCGCCATTATCTTCAACATTTAAAGCAAAGCGAGCACGGTCAAGGTTAATATCGCCATGGTTAGTTTGCTTTTGGTCTGTAACGCCATAAGTGCCGCTTACTTTTAAGTAAATATCATTTGAAATATCATATTCATATTCGCCAGCAACTCTAAATGTGCTACGGGTGTTCTCCGCGCCACGGTCACCAAATTCATATAGGCGTCTAAATGTTAAGCTTGCATCATCAAGACTATTAATGCCGTCGGCAAGTAAGTTATTGCCAAGTGCAGTACCTGCAAACCAAGGGTGCGTTGCAATATCAATACCTGTAGTACCACCTTTAGATAACTTAAAAATGTCGTTGCGGGTATCAAGTGGAATAGGCTCATAACGAGCTCGTGAATCTACACGCGCGTAGTTAGCAGTAAAGTTCATCCGCGATTTTTCGTTTAAATCCAGTGATAAACCAGTGGCAACAAAGTGGCGTGTTAGTGGCGCTACCATAGAGCGATAATCGTGAAAGTTAAACGCATCAGATGTTGCGGGATCATCGGTACGGGTAAATAAGCTACCGTCACCATTGTATTTATCAATACGGCCACCAAAAACATGCGAAGAACCCACAAACTGAGACGTATCTAGTATGCCATCGCCATTGGTATCAACAGCATCTTTGTGCACGCGTGAATAGTCACGATCGCCAGCCATTAAGCCATCATCTTCAGAGTAACCAACGGATAACCAAGCATTACCGTCATCAAAGTTTTTACCAATTGAAAATTCGATATCTCTTGTGTCTTTATCACCTTCGCCACTGCGTCCGGCTTGTGCTTTAAAAGCGACACCGTCAAAGTTTTTCTTAAGGATAATGTTAACCACACCTGCAACTGCATCAGAGCCATAAGCAGCAGATTGACCGCCGGTAAGTACTTCAATACTTTGGATCATAGTGGTAGGAATTGTGTTTAAATCAACACCGTAGCCAGAGCCAACAGACATGCCAGAAACGTAACGCTTACCATCAACTAGTACTAAGGTACGCGAAGATCCTAAGTTACGTAAAGCAACGGTATTTAAGCCTGAATCTTGCTCACTGATATTTGAGCTTGCCGAGGTTGTATCACCCACTACTGAGGGCATTCTAGCTAGTAGGTCACCCACGTTTACTGCGCCAACACCTTCAATATCATCGGCGTCTAATATTTTTACCGGTGAAGCAGATTCGAAGTCACCTTTACTAATATATGATCCAGTTACAATTATTTTTTCTACTTTTGCTTCTGCTTTTACATTGTCTGCATCTGCAGCTAATGAATAAGTTGTTACCGAAGCAATACTGATCGCCAGTAGTGATTTAACAAGTGTTTTTGATTTCAACATGGTATCCCCAAAAATTTATAATTATTTTTTAAATGTTTATTCATAACTCGCTTTGCTCGATAACAGCAAAATAACACAACAAAGCACTGAAGTTACAAGTACGCCATTAACCTGTTATACCAGCGTACCACTTGAGTGTTTTAAATGTCAAAGTTAAAATCTGTTTTTTAACTGGTTGTTTACATGTTTGGCGCTATATTGTTAATTTTATTTAGGTTATTCATATAAAATTTTATATGCGGCTATTAACACTGTAAATGTGGCTAGCAATGAGCTAGCCGAAGGCGTTATGAGGTAATTATGAAGAGAGTTATAAGGGGCTATTTGCGCTTTATGCGTCGTTATTTTGTAAACTAATGCGCGTAAATGAAATAGCACTATAGTTATCGCGTTCAAACATCACGCCTATCTCGTTATTGCTTAACTGGCAAATAGAAGAGTAGCCAAATGAGCCATTATAAACACATGCTATGTGTTGCCAGCTTGTAGCGTCATCTAGGCTTATTTTTAGAGTGCCTTGAATGCGTTGTGACTGGTTTTCTGGGCCGCAATATAATAGTCCGCTGTGTTTAGCGTCGTGTTGTAAGCTAATAATACTGCCCTGACATTCAGGCTCGGTTAAATCGGGGGTGTCTTGCAGTGGTGTCCAACTAATACCGCCATCTTCACTAAAGGCAGTTTTACGCAGGTGATTACCATGGTAACTGCGAGCATTAAGTAGTACCCGACCATCAGCAAGCTCGGCCATTTGTGTTTCATTAGCGTGCTCAGCTATTGCAGCAGGGGCAACCTCACCGTATTGCCACTGATGTCCACCATCGTCACTATACACAGCATATACTTTCATATTATCCCAAGGGCCTTGGGTAAATGGCATTACAATACGGTTTTTATAGCTCCCGGTGCGCAGTTGAATACCTATGCCTGGGCCACCAGCGTAGCAGGTAACCTCGGTTGGGCGTTTTACTTGGCGGGTAACATCTACCCGTGCAGACCAATTGAGTCCGCCATCGCTGCTGCGTTGTACAAAGGTGCGGCAAATTCGCCCTTGGTAGCCTGACTCTACCGCGCCTTCGTGAACATTAGATGGAAAGTTTTGTCCTGCATGAGATACCCACGCAGCGGGGTTTTCAACTTGTTCCGGTGTGGTGTATGGGTACTCTTGGTACATTAATACTATATCGCCTGAGCCAGCATCAATTACAACCAAAGGATTATTTAAGGCATTATCGCCAGCATCGGCTACCAGAATTTGATCGCTCCAGCTTGTGCCGTTATCTTGGCTGGTTTTTAGTACAATTTTATTGTGAGCATGGTCTGACAATATCGCACGTGCTTCGCAAAATGCGAGTAGTTTTCCATCTGGCATAGGCAATAATGCCGGAATACGATAACTACCAAAACCATCTGTTTCGGCCTCAAAAATATTGCTGATCACTGTGGTATTTGTCAGTGAAGGTTGCACAGTACTCATTTAAAACTCCTCGGCTGCAAGGGTTGCATAATAGTGGTTTAAACGGCTGCAGCTAGCCGATCACTTCATAGTATGAATAGTTAAGCCGCTAAGGTTATTAGCCGGTTGTTTGCTAAATAAGGCGCTGGCAACATAGCCAACAAAAATACAGCTAACTATGCCAATGGTGCCAAATAAATAGCCTTCTACTAGCTCAAATATCCATGCAAACATCATAGTAATTACGCCAAAAAATAACCCAACCATGGCACCAGAGGCATTGGCTCGGGTACTAATTATACCCAAAATAAATAGCCCACCGAGTGCACCCATAAACATACCTACCACTTTAAAGTACTCCTCCATTAACGAGCGGATTTCGGGGCTAATAAATAATAAGCCAACTAAAGTACCAAAAATGCCTACCAATAGAGTTAACAGTCGCGCTGCATTTAGGTAGCCTTTTTCACTGCGGCAAAGGTTAAAAGGGCGCATAAAATCGGTTACTAATGTGGTCGACATTGAGTTCATACTGGTTGATACGGTAGATTGTGCAGCAGCAAAAATGCCAGCAATAATAAGCCCTGCAATGCCAATAGGTAGCTCACTGGAAATAAAAGCAGGAAATATTTGGTCAATTTGCTTGGTTGGATCGAGCTTTTCAGGATTCGACTGGTAAAAAACATATAAACCAGTACCAATAATAAAAAACAATACAGATGCTACCGGTGCCATAATACCGTTAGTCCAAATTGATTTGCGGGCAGAGGCCACATCTTTAGTGGTCATGTAGCGTTGTACAATAGATTGATCGGCTGTATAAGTTGATAGATTTTGCCCTATACCGCCCAGCACAATTACCCAGATAGAGAGCTTAGTGAAACTATCCATACTGAAGTCTATATCTAGGGTTTTAAACTTGTCATTGGCGATACCACTGCGAAATATTTCCGCTATGCCACCATCAACACCGCTGACAATATAAGCAAAGCATAATAGCGCACCTAAAAGCAGAACCACGGTTTGTATGGTGTCGGTCCAAATAACAGCTTCAATACCACCGAGTGTGCAATATATTAAGCTCAGTACTCCAATGATCAGCACGCACTGCCAAGCATCAAAAGGAGTTACAGCTGCAAGCGCAAGGGCAGTTAACGCCATAACAATACCCATGCGACTAATATGAAACAGGGTAAATAAGCCACTGGCAAACAGGCGCACCGGCATATTAAAGCGCAGTGATAAAAACTCATAAGCACTGGTGGCATCTATTTTACGAAAGAACGGCATAGCAACATAAGCTGCAATAGGCGTTACCGCTAAAATCATCCAAATACCGCCCCAATATAACCAGTCGGTTCTGTAAACAATGGCAGGAATACCCACAAAGGTCAGCGAGCTGAGCATAGTTGCGTACATTGAGCAGGCATTAGCCCACCAAGGAATATTTTGGCCACCGCGAAAGTAGTCGTTCACGTTTTTGTTTTTAAACACGAAGTACACGCCAATTAGCACCATAGCAAACAAGTACACAACCAATACTGTCATATTTTGCCAGCCAAAGGCGTCACTCGCTTCGGCAATTGCTGCTACTTGTAGACTACTATTAAATTTATTGGCTTGATGAACGAGTATTTTTCCATCCCAAGGTAATACTGCCATTGAGGTTGCCGTTTGCTGAACAGGCATAGCCAAAAGCTGTGGATCAATGCTGTCATATTTTGCCCACACATTAGTGATGGCGTTATAGCTCAGCACCTGTGTTTGGTTGGCGCTACTGGCAAAAAGTAAAAAATGAGACTGGCCAATTGCCAGTGCATTACCAGAGCTCAACTGTAAATTAGGTAACTCACTGTTAAACCCGCTTTGTGGCGTCCAATGTGGTTGTGAATCGTCTGCCTTATATTTCCATAGTGAACTTTGGCTGTCGGAATTTGGCATTTCTAAAGCAAATAATACATCTCCACGGCCGTCATTTTGGCTAACTAATGTAATTGATTGCGGGCGAGGCGTTAATTTATGCCAGTTTGCCGCTGCAGTATAGTGCTTTGGCTCACTACCTTGGGTGAAAGCAGCTAGCGCTGTTGTGGATAAATCAAGCGCATAAAGTGCAGTGGTTTTACCTGTGTCAGTTGCCGTTATCAGTACATATAAGGTACTACCAACAAAGGCAGCAGAACCTTCACGCATAGGAATAGGTAGCGCAGGCAGTGTATGCATTTCTATGTCAGATGCCTGGTTACGACGCACTAGCAAAGTGTCGTTAAAGGTATGAGTTTCATCACTGCCACCAAGCAGTACTATGCCATTTTCAAAAGAGGCAGAGGCTCCATATGCACGTGGTGAAGGCAGCTTTATGGCAGCTTTTTTCCAATTTAAAGCACGTGGCTGATTAGGGTTTTGCTCCCCAAACCATATTGAACTGAGGTATTTGGGTGTGCTATTTCGGGAGTTGTTAGTACTTATTCCGCCAGCAATTATCAGTAATTCATTATGTACCCCAACTAAAGGAGCATAACGAGAAACGGCTTCTACTGGCGCGGCTTGCTTACTCCAGTGTAGAGCAACGCGCTCGCCAGCATATGCATGAGAAGTTAAGCCAAGCAAGATTGCCAAGAGGCAAAAAATAACATGTAAAGCTCGCAATGAATGAGTGCGTAAGCGCATTGAAAAAAGACGATGCATAGCGGGTATTCCTATTATTTTTAGCAGAGTTTAATACACAAAGATGGATAACACTGTTTCGGATGTATACCTGTTATACCAGTTGTTATTTTCTAAATCTAGCAATACAAGGTAAATGGGGTGAATTAATTGTTGGTGTTGTAGTCGGTAGGTAAATAAATGTTGTGCAGGGCAACGCTGATTTATTAATAATATTGGCCGCAGCTAGTACTTAGCGCGAGATAGTGTGCGGGTTGCTGAGCATGTATTAGCAAGTGCTCAGCATATTTTAATAAAACAGCTATTAGCTTAAAAAAAACATGCAGTAAAAGGAAGGTTGTTACATCAGGTTACTTCGTAACTTAGTTATTTACCTTAACGGGCACGGTAAATTCGGCAATAAATAACGCATTATTATTTTTAAGAGTGAGCGAACCTTGGTACTTTTCGGCGATGCTGGCCACAATTGATAGGCCAAGCCCAGCGCCGTTTGCTGCGCCTTTACGCCAAAAACGAGTTGCCATATTAGCTAAGTCAGCTTGGTTAATATAGGCGTGGTTACCAATGGTTATTTTTAGTGCTGTGGCTGTTAAATTAGCGGCTAAAATGACTGGTGTATTCGCTTTGCTGTACTTAAATGCGTTATCAAGTAAATTACGACACACTATAGTGAGCATGGCACTGGGAATACAGTACACTGGCTGGCTTGCTGTTATATTATAGGTTAAGCGGGCGTTATTGTTGTTTGATTCTGTTACCACAGTAGTAATTAACGAATCAAGCTCCCAAGGCTCTGTAATGTTTAGCGGCGTGTCGGCATCTACATGGGCTAACACCAGTAGATTGTCTAAAATAGTATTTAATCTATGCGCACTTTTTTTAGCTTGCCCTAGTGCTTTTTGCTGGGTGGTATCTTGCGTAAGCTCAGCTAATTGTATTTGCGCTAAAATGCCGGCTAGTGGGGTTCTTAGCTCATGCGCGGCATTACTGGTAAAGTGTTTTTCGCGGCTGATCCCTTTTGCTAAGCGGGCCATTAAGGCATTTTGGCTAGTTATAAGCGGTTGCAGTTCTTTTAAAGGCTGGTTTAACTGTATCGGTTCTAAGTCGTGACTGCCGCGTTTTTCAAGCGCGTGTATTAATAACTTTATTGGCCGTATTCCTGTGCCAATTGCAAACCAAAGTAATATTAGGGCAACAAAAATAGCTAACGCCGGTGGAATGAGTATGCTAATGAGTAAGTCGTGATAGAGCACATCGCGCTCGGCCACTTTATCGGCAATGGTAATTTTATATTGCGCAGTAATTAAGGTGAATGTACGCCACTGCGCTTGCTCAGAGCTTAAATAACTAAAACCTTGGTTTAAGCTAGGCTGATTGGGAAACGATTGGCTGTTACTGCTGGCAATTATACTGCCTTGCAGGGAGCTTATTTGACAGGTTAGGCCTTTTTCAGTGTTTACCCCACTGGCATTTATAATATCAGGGAGGCTTTTACTGAGCGCATCTTTGGGTACGTGGGCTAAAATGTTACCTAACATAAAAGCGGTTGAGCGCAGGCGCTGATCAAAGTTAACCTCTAACTTATTGTTTAACCCCGATATCATCCACACACTGGCGATAAGCCAAAAGCCTAAAAATACCGCTGCAACCAATACCGTTAACCGCAAACGCAAGCTCATTAGTGGCTCACCTCTATTGTGCCTAATCTAAAGCCTAGGCCACGTATGGTTTCTATTGCCGGTGCGCCTAGTTTTTTACGTAAATTAAAAATATGTACGTTAAGTGCGTTACTCGCTACATCATCGCACACGCCATAAAGTACATTTTTTAACTGGCTTTGGGTTAAAATTTGTTGCGGACTATTTAAAAAGGTTTGCAGTAATAAGTCCTCGTTACGTGACAAGGAAACAAGCGTGCCATTGAGTAATACTTTATGTTGCTCTAAATCGTATTGCAGTGCGCCGTGAGTAATTGTATTGCTGAGCCTATCGCTTGCGCGGCGCTTTAAGCTTAATAGCCGCGCTAATAACTCTCTTAAATCAAAAGGTTTTACCAGGTAGTCGTCGGCGCCTTTTTTTAATCCAATAACTTTGTCATCTATGGTATTGCTGGCGGTAAGAATAAGCACGGGTAGCGAAAAACGATTGTCACGCAGCCAGCTTAACCAGTTAATGCCATTACCATCGGGTAGGTTTAAATCAAGAATGCATAAATCAAAATTGCTCGATTGCATATAAGTAGTGGCTGCGCTTAGTGTACTAACGTGCTCAACGGCTAGCCCTTGGTGGGTTAAGTAAGTACAAATAGCGTCGGCTATTACGTCATCATCTTCCACTAACAATACAAACATACTCGCTACCCTGTTTAAAACACCCTAGCTAGAATACCTGTTTCCATTGGTGAAGTAACTGCTATGTGCTTATTTACTATTAATTTTTGCTCTTAATATTGGCTTAATTAACGCTTTGTATACTATAGCGGCTAACCGTATTTAAAGAAGATTTATAGCCATGTTAAGTATTTCACTCGGGCCGTTTGTTATTGCCATTTCGCAGCTTATTATTTTATTAGGCTTAGGCGTATTTTGGTTGCTTACTTATTTACAAACTCGTAAGCAACCACAGCAAAAAGCAATTTTAGACACGGTATTTAAAGCATTTGTAGTGGGCTTTATTGTTGCGCGATTAATGTTTGTTTTGATTATGTGGGATGCGTATCAAGAAAACTGGTGGCAACTCATAAATATAAGCGATGGCGGCTTTATGCCTACCTATGGTTGGGTGGCGGGTGCGCTTGTGTTGGCGCTGTATGCGCGAGGCAAAAAAGCAGTGCTGAAAACCTATTTCATAGCGGCTATTGTCGCGTTGTTTACCATTATGGTGCCTACCTTTGCTGCCTCTATTTATAAAGCTGGGGTTGAGCTGCCACAATCTGCGGTATATAACCTGCGTGGTAAAGAGGTTGATTTACAGTCATTTAAAGGCAAACCTGTCGTTATTAACTTTTGGGCGTCGTGGTGCCCACCGTGTCGTAAAGAAATGCCGGTATTACAGGCTGCGCAAAAAAACAATCCTAATATAGCTTTTGTTTTTGTTAACCAAGGAGAGGATTTATTTACGGTACAAAAATTTATTAATGCTGAGCAGCTCGACTTACGCAATGTGTTTTTTGATCAAAACAGTAATGTAAGTCGTGAATCAGGAGCTGCTGGGTTACCAACCACGCTTTTTTATAGCAGTGATGGCAAATTAGTAACCAGTCACATGGGAGAGCTCTCACACGCGAGTTTGCGTTATTACATGCAAGCTATAAATCAACAGTCTGCACAATAAGGATGCCTCATGAAGTTAATTTATTTATTGCCATTACTTGCGTTTACCTCGCCCATATTGGCTCAACAAAAAGCACTGCCAGCACCCCTTAAGTTAGTTACTGAGCAAGGCGGCGAAATAGTCAGCGAGTTTGCAGCGCCTGCCAACATGAAAGGCTATGTTGCCGACTTTAAAGGCCAAGTTATTACTTTATATATCACCGCCGACGAGCAATATTTATTTACCGGCCCTATGCTTGACGCCAATGGTAATAATGTAGGAGAGCAAGCGGCAAACGACTACGCCACAGGCCCTAAAGCGCAAAAAGACTGGCAAACATTAGAGAGTAGCCATTGGATAGTCGATGGTTCAGCCAAGGCAAAGCGAGTAGTTTATACTTTCACTGATCCAAACTGCCCGTACTGCAGACAGTTTTGGCAAAATGCGCGTCCTTGGGTGGATGCGGGTGAGGTACAAATACGCCATATTTTAGTGGGTATTTTAAAAGCCGACAGCTTAGGCAAAGCGGCGGCTATTATGAGTGCAAGCAACCCTGAAGAAGTGTTAAAAAAGTTTGAAAACGATAATTTAGCGCGTACATTACAGCCGCTAAAAAATCCACCTGAGCACATAAATGCGCAATTAATGAAAAACCATCAAATAATGATGGGGGTTGGTGCCAGAGCCACCCCCGCTACTTTTTATCACGATGCTAATGGTGCGGTAAAAATGCAAATGGGGTTACCGCCTGCGCCATTAATGACTGAGATCCTCGGCCCACTGCCAAGTAAGCCAACCAAGTAAACAACCAACCAAGTACATAGTGTGCAACGTCAAGCCGGTAAAAGTTTTACCGGCTTTTTTATAAATAACGTTAAACATTGTTACACTTTGTTATTTACATAAGCTATTCAGTAAGTTATCAACATTATTAATCGGCCATTAAGTTTGGCGCTGTAGACTTAGCAGCAATTTTTGACCCGCTATTGACCTTTATTGATAGCGCTGCCGCTAAGTATCAAAAGCGCATAAAATGGAACCGTACACTGTCATGAGTACTTGCAATAATCGCCCCTTTTCACTACCAGCATTAACATTTATAAAATCAGCACTGTGTTTATCTGTTTTATCTGCCATAGGTAGTGCGTATGCGGCGCAACCAGCCCTCACAGCTAAAAATAATGCCGATATAGAAGTAATAGAAGTACGCGGTATTCGCTCCAGTATGGCCGAAAACCTCGACATTAAACGCATGTCTAGCTCAGTTGTTGATGCTATAACCGCAGAAGATATTGGTAAGTTTCCAGATAAAAACGTAGCCGACTCATTGCAACGTATACCAGGGGTAATGATTGAGCGTGATGGCGGCGAAGGCGCATCGGTAAGTATTCGTGGTTTGTCGTCTGAGCTTACTTTTACTCAGCTTAACGGTAATTTTATTGCCTCGTCACCAGGCGAGCCTTCGCGTTCGTTTGATTACACGCTACTTCCTTCAGCCATGATAGCCAGTGTTGAGGTATATAAATCGCCCGAAGCGCGTTTAGATGAAGGTGGTGTAGGTGGCACAGTATTAATGCATAGCCGTAAGCCGCTTAGCATGGAGGCAAACTCTGGAGTACTCAATGTTGAAGGTACTTACAGTGATGTAACGCAAAACAGTGAGCCACAACTAACCGGTTTATATTCTTGGAAAAACGATGCAGAAACGCTTGGTTTTTTAGTAGGGTATACTCGCCAAGAGCGCACCAACCGTACCCTCTCTGGTGGCACCGATGCCAATGTGTGGCGCTACACGGGCGATGGCCAACCGGTAGATGTAAATGGTAATGCGGTAAATAACAATAATAGCTGGGATACAATTACCGATACCAATGGTAATAATTATGATGGCGTGTGGTTTCCACAAGTCGTGCGCGGCTCGGTACTTAATGAAAAACGTGAACGTGAAGGCATACAGTTTAGTACGCAGTGGCGTCCAACCAATCGTGTAGAAATAGGATTAAACTATTTTGGCTTTACGCTGGGGCAAAACAGAACTGAGTCGGTTATTGATATGCCAGAGTGGTCGTTAAATCCCGATTACCTAACCGATGTGAACTTGGATGAATCGGGCACGATTGTTAATGGTATGCAGTTTGATGCTACAGCGAGTGGCGCACAAGGTGACATGCAGTTTCCGTGGATGCGTGGCAGTTATGTTCGTGAGGAGTCGAGTTCAGATACCTTCGATTTTAATTTAACTTACGAAGGTGATGATTTTAAAGCGCGCTTTGTTGCGGGCAATACTCGCTCAAAAGGCGGCCCAGAAGAAAGCTGGGAGGCCGCCTATAAAAGCTCAAATGCCAGCGAAAACCCAACAACCATTGAAAACGCAGCGCAAAATGCTGGTTGGCAACTTGGTAAAAACGATGTAACCCTCAATATAGACCCAAATACACTGGCTAATTTACTCAGTGGCGTAGGCGGTGGGCGCGATCCGGGTTCATCAAACTCAAGCTTTGTACGCAGCGAGCTTGAAGAAAGTTACTACCAAGGCGATCTAGATTTTTACACCGATTGGGGTTTTTTAACAGCCATTAAAACCGGCGTAAAATACCGCGAAGCCACATTGCACCGCGAAACCGGTAATACCTTCTTTTTAGATCCTCGTTTTGATATTGCCGCCGGGGAAGCCAAAGAGGGCGGCATAACCCGCTTTGATAGTTACCAGTGGAATAACGGTATGCCGGCAGCGCAAGATGTTTTTATTAACCAAGGCAATATTGCAGGGGGCTTTAATATAAACCAAATGCCCAGTATTGATTGGGATAAATACCGCGATATGATTACCAGTAACTACGTGCCTTACACCCGTATGGAAGACAACTTTGTATACGATATAGAAGAAAAAATAGCGGCTTTTTATCTGCAAGGTGACTTTGAATTTAATCAAGTTAGAGGTAATTTAGGGGTACGGGTTGTACGCAGCAAAACCATGAGTGCTTCTACCGATTTATATACCTACTTTTTAGATCATACCAATGATGAAACAGGGGAGCCTGTTACCGGTGATGATCGCTCAGTCGAGGATTACCAACTTGTAGTGCAACAAAACACCGACACCCAAGTACTGCCTAGCTTTAACATTGCCTGGGATGCCACAGATGACTTAGTTATTCGTGGCGCGGTTGCTAAAGTAATGTCGCGCCCCGATTATGCTGATTTAGGCGCGCAGCAACGCATTAGTTATATTTCAGACGAGTGGGCAGCCGACAGAGCCGATTTTAACGAGCAACCTGGCTTTAGTGGCAGTGGCGGTAATAAAAACTTAAAATCGTTTATATCGGTACAAGCCGATTTATCTATCGAATACTATTACGCTGAAGGCTCAGCAATTGGCTTAGCGCTGTTTCATAAAAAAGTTGATAACTTTGTAGTGCCAGTGGTAATTAACGCCCAACAAAACTTTGCTGGTAAAGACGGTATTGTAGAGGCGGGTAATATAAATATTACTCCTTACAGCACAGTAGGTAATGGCACTAACGCGGTATCTAAAGGAGCCGAGGTGTTTTTGCAACATGCCTTTGATAGCGGCTTTGGTTTTTACGCTAACTACACCTATAACAAAACCAATAAAGCAGAAGTAACCGTAGATGGCGAAGCATTTGGACAATCGCCACTGATCGGCAGTGCTAAGTATCAATATAATACTTCGGTTTATTTTGAGGGTGATGATTTTAACATACGTGCCTCATACAATAAGCGCGGCGAAACGGTACTGGGCTTAAATAGTGGCTTAAACGTGTACCAAGACCCATACGATCAGGTTGATGTTAATGCCTCAATTAACTTATACGAAGGCCTTAGTTTTACCGCAGCAATTATAAACTTAACCAAGTCAGAGTCGGTTACCCGTTTAGGTAACGATAGTGACGCACGGTTACTAAACTCAAGCTACTCGGGCAGGCGTTATTACGCTGGGTTTAACTACAGCTTTTAAACTGCTCCCTAAAGCAACTTTTAATAAGCCGGCTTAAACATAAAGTTGGCTTATTATTTGTGTTTACCTTGTTTCTTAACGGTATGAATACTATGATGAATTTATAATTAAAATTGAGTAATCACCGCGAGTAACTAATATTGATAACCTATCAGCCTTTAATTAATGACTCTGCGTCCTTAATCGAATTTACCCGCATTTATTTAGCCGTTTTTTATACCTTTGTAGCGGGGTTCTACACCGTTAGAATACTCTATAAAAACAGCAATACACCATCGGGAGTAATTTTTACAGGGAAAAAATACTGCGCTAATTGGTGGAATCACCTCGTTTTTCGTTTTTTTAGAGCTGCTATTTGGTTGGTGTGCGTTGTAAGAGTATTTATACCTGCAACCGATAACTACCTCGGAATTTTTTTGCCGTTAAATACATGGCCAGGCGTAATGCTAGGTAATGCTTTATTAACTGTTGGTTTTATATTAACTATGGTGGTGCATTTTAATATGGCATCACTTTGGCGTTCAGGAATAGACCCACAAGGGCCCGATGAGCTAAAAATAAACGGCTTTTATGCATATTCTCGTAATCCTATGTATTTAGGCGTTGCTGCGGCGCAGTTAGGCTTTTTTTTAGCATTGCCGAGTGTGTTTAGCTTAGTGTGTTTACTGGTTGGGCTTACTGCGTTATATCGTCAGGTGTTGATTGAAGAGCAGCATTTAGTGAGCATATTTAACACCCAATATAAAAAATATAAAGAATTAGTACCACGTTGGTTATAGCGCTAAGGCTTAGCAATTATTAGGTTTAACATATAGTTCAATAAATGTTTTTTTAGCAATGGGTCTTGAAAATATATACCCCTGAATATAATCGCAATTGAGCTGTTCTAAAAGTGCGTATTGCTCTTGAGTTTCTACCCCCTCGGCAACCACTTTAACCTTTAAGTTATGGGCCATAGTAATAATAGCTTTAATGAGTGCAATGCTATTGTTATTGCTCTCTATGTCGTTAATAAATGAACGATCTATTTTAAGTATGCTTATAGGAAGCCGCTGTAAATAAGAAAGCGATGAATAACCAACGCCAAAATCATCAATAGCAATATCAATACCTATTGTATTTAAACGTTTAAATTGGCTTTGAATTGGCGAGTCAGGGATCATTAAGGTATTTTCGGTTACCTCAATTAAAATGGTGTGTGCGGCTAATTCATATTGCTTACTTGCCTCGACCCACAAGTCAACCCAGTTGCCGGCACGGTCAATTTCTAATGGTGAGGTATTAACACTAATTTGCATTGGTATTTCACATACGTCATTAAATTCTATGGTATCGCGTATTGCCTGTAATTTTACCCAGCGGCCAATATCACAAATTAAGCCATTTTTTTCAGCGATTGGTATAAAATCATTTGGGCCAATTAAGCCTCGTATAGGGTGATTCCAACGTATTAATGCCTCTGCTTTTTGCACTGTTTCACCATCAATTGAAAAAATAGGTTGGTAGTAAAGCTCAAACTGCTCTTCTTTGAGGGCAACTCTGATTTCTTCTATTAAAAGCCGTTTTTCTATGGCTTGTTCTTCAATAATATACGAGAAAAACTCATAACGATTGCGCCCTTTACTTTTAGATAAGTACATAGCCTGATCAGCGCGTTTTACCAGTTCTTCAACAGTACAACCATCATCAGGGAAAAATGCGAGACCTATACTGGCGGTAATATAAATAGGCTCTTTTTTTATATGGATACATTGAATTAAACTGTTTTTTATTGTTTTAGCGATTTGTTGTGCAGTACTTAAATCGTCAACACCTTCTAAAATAAGTGTAAATTCGTCGCCTCCAAGGCGAGCCACCGTGTCGTTATTGCGCACACAACTTTTTAGTCGAGTTGCTACTTGATGTAACAATAAATCGCCGTAGTCATGGCCAAGGCTATCGTTTACTTCTTTAAAACCATCTAAATCAATCAAAATAAGCGTAAAGGTCATATTTTTAGTGTTTATTAAACTTTGTAGTTTTTCGTAAAAATAGCGCCTATTGGGTAGATCTGTGAGGCCATCTTGATATGCAAATTTGTGGAGTTGTATGTTGGCGCTTTCTAGCTCTTTTGTACGTAAGCTAACTTGTTTTTCTAAGGAGTTTTCTCGTTGCTCTATTGTATATAGCATATCGTTAAAACAAGCGGTAAGTTGGCCTACTTCATCTTCAGAGAGTTGTTTTGCGCGTAAACTATAGTCGTTCGATGTAGTTATTTTATTTGCGGTTTGCGCTAAGTATAAAATAGGGTTTAAAAAACGTCGTCTTAGTAATAACGACAAAAGTAGGCTAATTACAAAGGTAAAAATTATTAATATAATAATAAATTTAGTATAAAACTCGCCTCGATCATTTATGTAACTATTATTCGTGCGTATTTTTAGCTCACCATAATACTGTGAATCTAACGAAAGCGCTGTCGATACTTCAAAGCTGTGCTCAACCGCTTGGCTATGTGCTAACGCGGGCGCTATTGCAAGCTGCTTACCAAAGGCACTATTTACAACAACCGATACAATATCTGAACGAATAAGGATAGGGTTTATTAGTTCTTGTACTGCGTCGGTATCGTCAAACATGAGCGCGGTAGTAATATTGGGGGAGAGTACCTTTAACAGCGAATTTAGGCTTTTAGCTTGCTCTTCTTTAGCATTTGCCATTTCATATGCACTAAATACAATTGTTACTGTAGCAGTTGAAACTAAAGCAACGCTCATTAAAATAAAGAGCAATTTTTTATTCATTGTATTTAACTTAAATAGCTTTCTCATTTGTTATCCCTTAACAATGCGAGCAAGGCGTAGTACTTTTGAGCTCATAGCAATATCTGCTTCTTCGAGTTTTTGAGGGGCAATTTCAAAACGAACTTTACCACCAGCTAAAAAAAACCTAATTTGCCCACCGTTTTTAATAAAATTTTCGGCTTCGCCTACGAGCATAATATTCTTATAAAATAGCTGTTGTGCACTTTGCCAATTTGCTGCTGTACTTGAAGTAATAAACAACATATGACAGCCATTAATTGATATTTGATCCAATGCTACATGTTTATTTTGAATGGGTTGTTTGTTTATTGAACGACCTTTTAAAGTCGTGCTTGCTGTATCTACAAAGTGTTTGTCGGGGCTGCATAAAGTGAAATACTCACGCTGGGAGAGCGAATTATGCCATTGGCTGAATCGTGCAAAATTATATAAAAAAGCAGCTTTCAATTGATACTCTTTTTCCATAGCATAACTACTTGTGCTCGGTAACAGCATTAGTGTTATTAAAAGGCTTTGGGGTAAATATCTTAATTTAAGCATTGTTTTAACTTAAAACGTCAAGGCAATTGTAAGTGAAATACTTTTGTCTATATAAGTTGGTATTGTATACGCTTCGTTTGTGTTGTGAAATTCAAGGTGAGAGTCGGCAAATAAGTTTTTAGCCGATAGTTTGCCTAACCACTGTGAATTTATTTGCCAATTCCAGGTAAGATCCAGTGCAGTGTAGCTATTTGTACCGTATGCGCTAGAATTTTCTGATCGCAATACAGCAAGTATATTATGGCCATTTAGCGGGGTGTAATTGGCTTTAGCAAAAACTTGCCTATTTATTGAGTCATAGCCAATAGTGGGTATTGTATTTGGCGGTAAATCGTAAGTAAAATCGGTATAACTATAACCAAGCTCTGTATTAAGTGTATCAAGGGCTTGCCATGCAAATACAAGATCAAGCCCATCTGTTTTGGCTTCTGCAACAGCAACTAAATCTAAGTTAAGTTGGGTAGTTGTAAGTACTTGAGCTGCTTGTGTGAATTTTCCTGCTTGCAACAGTGCTTGTACTGGAAAAAATTGTGCTACTTGATCAGTCGGATCTGTACTAAAAACCACGACATCTTTTGCATCAGTACGATACGCTGAAAAATCGACAGACCAGTTTGCATCACTAAATCGATAGCCGAGCTCATAAGATAAATACTTTTCTGATTCTACCTTGTCATTGCCGTTTAAAAATGTTGCCACCCTATATTCATCGATTGCAGCAATCCCCGTTGTTGTTTGTAATATTTTGCTTGTTTCGGTTCCGCTTACTTTAAAGTTATAGTCATACTCCAAAAGTGCAGGAATACGTACACTGCGTGAAACAGCGCCCCATGCGAGGTGTTTTTTGGTCAGTTTATAAGTAAACCTTGCAGAGGGTTGGTTTTCCCAACCAGTTAAATCGTTATGATCAAGTTTGGTGCCAATAATTAAGGCGAGCTTTTCTGGAATTAAGTCATACTGAAGTTGTAAAAGGCCCCCATACTGTTTTAAATGCTCAATCCCTTTATCATAATTAAATAGTAAGCCCTCTTTTGATACAACATCGTTGTAACGGTAGCTTAACCCCCAATCTAACTGTAAAGAGTTGTGAATAAAGTTCATTTGATAATCTATATCTAAAGACTCAAAATCTTCTTTTAAATATATTTCGGTACCACGTTGTTTAAGCCACGATACTTGTAACATCTGATTCGCACTGGTAGATATTCTACTATCAATACGAGCCATTAAACGTGAATCGGTTCTTTTAAAGTTTTCGGTAAAAGCTATATTTCTATTTGTTTCATCAACTGCGGCACGTAAGTTTTGAGATAATTTAGAATGAGTTATATCGCCTTGAACTAATATGTTCCAGTTATTACTGGGTGTAAAGTCAGTTCGAAAACCAAGCGAATATTGTTTTTTAGTATCATTGGGAGTAAGTATGTTATCTCGGTAAATACTTTCACGTTTAGAAGCTTGAGTATTATTTAGGTGGCCGTAAACACGGTAACTCCCATTTCTACTGATATCGTCGCCATAACGAAAATTAACGTCACTGTTTACTTGGCTACCAGTTGTAACATCTGTATATCCGCCACGAGTATCAAGGCTATTTTTAGTGATTATGTTAATAACGCCATTATTAGCGTTACTTCCCCATAAGAGCCCGCCTTGTCCACGGATAACTTCTATGCGCTCAATATCGTATAGCGGAACATTAAGCGCTTCCCAATATACAGCTGCAAACTGCGGAGAGTATAAGCTTTGGCCATCAATCATTACCAACAACTTGCTTGAAAAACGAGATGCCACACCACGAGATGAAATAGCCCATTGATTGTTATCTAGTTGCCTTACAATAAGGCCAGGTACCATTTTAAGTGCTTCAGGAACAGACGTTGCTCCCGATTGGCTAATTTGTTCTTTATTTAAAACGTAAATAGATGACGCGGTATCGAAAGCCGATTGTGCTCTTTTCATTGCAGAGGTGGTTTGAACATCCATACCCATTAGAGTGTCAAGCTCTAGGTCGCTGTTATTAAATGTTTGGGCCGCTAAAAGCGGAGTAATGAAAAGTGTTGTTAATAAAAATCGTTGTAAAATACTCACCTAGGCGGCTCCCGCACTAATTAAAAACAGTCATTGGTTTTATAAAAACACACATTAACACATAAAATTAACATGTGTGACTGGCTAAAGCATCCTTTATGCTACTCAAAAGCATAGATGTTATTTTGTAGTAGGCAACTTTTTATATTTAAGCATATAGCCTGCCCGAGCAATTATAGAAAAAACATTTATTATTGTGTGTTAAGAGTAGTTACTATTAAGATCATAGGCTTAGTATTAGATTATGAGGTTAGTCTTATTTTTAATGTCTTATTTGTAAAACGAGCGAGTAAAAATTAACTTTATTTAACAATAAATAAAATGTAACTTTTGTGTATACCGAATACTTAACTAGCTTCACCTTGCTTTAGAGGCAAACAAAGTATGATAAAGAATGAGTTAATAGAACTAGAAGAAGTACTTGATTTAATGCTTGATGCTGTGTGCGTGGTAAATAAAGTAGGTACGTTTGTATTTGTAAGTGCCGCGTTTGAACAAATATTTGGTTATAAAGCTGCCGAAGTAGTAGGCAAGCCTATGATTGATTACGTTTATAAAGGCGATCATAATAAAACTTATAATGCCGTTGCTTCACTTTTGTCGGGCGAAACAACTCATTCACGGTTCGAAAACCGCTGGGTTCGTAAAGACGGTCAAATAATTCATATTTTGTGGTCAGTGTGCTGGTCATCAGATCACCAAGTAAGAATTGCAGTTGCTCACGATATTACCGAGCGAAAAAAAATGGAAGAGCAGCTTTATTATATGGCTGGCCACGATGGGCTTACAGGTTTACCAAATCGCTCATTACTAATGGACAGGTTACAGGCTGCAATAATAAAAGCAGAAAGAGAAAACACACTATTTTCGATATTATTTATTGATATTAATGGCTTTAAAGCTATTAATGATACGTATGGCCACCTTATGGGTGATAAGTTACTGCAACACATAGCACAGCGGCTTTTAAGCGTAGTAAGAGAATACGATACAGTAGGGCGCTTAGGCGGAGATGAGTTTTTGATTGTGCTAGAGGGCTTAAGTAGCGCTGGCGATACCACGGCCGTTAAAAGAAAAATAATTGGGCAGTTCCAACAGCCATTTAAACTAGATGAGCTATCATTAAATGTATCTCCGAGTATTGGAATTGCAAATTACCCCACCCACGGAGAAACAGACCATCAATTAATAAAACACGCTGATCAAGCCATGTATAAAATCAAAAGAATGAGTGCCAATAGCATAGATTACCCAACTTAAAATTAAACGCTCAAATAATAAAAAAGCAGGCCAGTTAGGTAAGTTAAGTATTTTATGTTACATAACTTAGATTCAAATAGTAAGTGCAGAGGTTAGCAATTAATACGTTATATATTACAGGCGCGGGCGTTAGCGCAGCCAGCGGTATTCCTACCTTTAGAGGTGAAGATGGTTATTGGACTATTGGTAGTAAAAGTTATACACCAATGCAAATGGCCACACGCGCTATGTATCAAAACGCCCCTAAAGAGTTTTTAGCTTGGTATTACCACAGGTTTGCAACGTATAGAAACCACGGCCCTAACGACGTACATTATTGGCTAAAAGATAAAAACCTAATAACGCAAAATATAGATGGGCTTGATGGTAAAGCAGGAAATAAAAACTATATTGCAGTTCATGGCAGGTTAGATCAAATGACCCTGTTTCATCAGCAAGGCGAAAACGTAGAAACGGTGATTACCCCTTGGGATAAGGTAGATGAGGCTCATTTACACAACTCATTATTTGAGGTGTTTAATATTCAAAACCAAGCGCCAGTGCTTAATCACTCTTTTAAACCGTTTGTATTATTATTTGATGAATACTACACCGAGTTATATAAAATTAGCGAAGCACAACAACGCATGGTCAATGCCGATAAAATTGTATTTATGGGTACATCGTTTAGCGTTAACATTACCCAAATGGCGCTGGAAATAGCCCGCGAATACAATATTGCGTTAGAAGTTGTAGATCCACACCCAGCACATATTTTACATCCAAATGTAAGTTATAAAAAAATGACCGCGCTTGAATATATTCAGAGTAATTAAAGTTTTAAACCGAGTGTTAGCTCCTTATAAAAACAGCAAGATTATAATAATAAAGAGATATAAATTAGTGACTTAACTGAAAAAGCTAATCTATCAATATTATTGGTCGAGCCTTCAGAAGTGCAGCAAAAACTGATCATAAAATCATTAATACAAAGTGGTGTAAAACAAATAGAAACCGCCACTACACAAACCCAAGCTTTAACCCTGCTTGCAAATTACCAACCAGATTTAGTTATTAGCAGTATGTACTTAGCTGACGGCACCGCCGATTCACTGCTACAAAACATTAGATCGAACCCGCGCACAGAGCACCAAGCATTTATGTTGGTATCGAGCGAGCGTAATAAAAAGTATCTTGAGCAATTAAGGCAATCGGGCGTGTTAGCTATTTTACCTAAACCCTTTACCAGCGAAGCCATTACCCGAGCGCTTAAAGCTACCTTAGATATAATTAGCGAACAAGAAGTAGAGCTTGAACACTTTGATGTTACTTTGCTGCGCGTATTAGTGGTTGACGATAGCCGCTTTGCTCGTAAACATATTATTCGGGTGCTTGCTGGTATGGGAATACCTGCGCCGGTAGAGGCTGAGAATGGCAAACAAGCAATTGAGCAGCTAAACGAGCAAGCGTTTGACTTAATAGTAACCGATTACAATATGCCGGAAATGGATGGCCGAGAGCTAACAGCAGCGGTTAGAGGCTCAAATAGCTATTCTCATATTCCTATTTTAATGGTGAGCTCAGAAGCCAATGAAACCCACCTAGCAAACATCTCTCAAGCCGGAGTGGATGCCATATGCGACAAACCGTTTGAACCAGCAACAGTGAGAGATTTACTATTTAAAATAATGTCTTAACAAGTTTAAGCAAGTACTCGAAGAAATAGCAGTATTTTAAGTTATTATCCGGAGCTCAGGTTTATTACTTTACCCCTAATATTTAGGGTATAAAGCAATAAAGAGACAATTTTATTTTTGCTATTTATATACTAAAGTATAAAGGTTAGTAACTCCTGACTACTTTAGCTAAGGACACATTAT
This sequence comes from Pseudoalteromonas sp. SCQQ13, assembly GCF_015864415.1. NCBI lineage: Bacteria > Pseudomonadati > Pseudomonadota > Gammaproteobacteria > Alteromonadales > Pseudoalteromonadaceae > Pseudoalteromonas > Pseudoalteromonas sp. SCQQ13. Next base: position 102,329 of record NZ_JADYXG010000004.1, read on the forward strand.
GTCTGATCCCGATATCAATAATCTCAATAGTAAAGACGCTGCTGGTGAGCAAATAGAGGCAATTGTTGCAGCAAAAAAAATGGCTATAGATGAAATTCTCAAAGAAAAAAGAATTGCAATTGCAGAGATCAGAGCTGAAATGGACTTAGCTATAGATGAAATACTCTGTGAGTCGGACAACCCTGAAGAAGGGCTTAAAGTTAATGATATGGCCGAAGCAGTTAAAAGAAAACGCAAAAAAGGCAAAAGAGACAGTGATAGAAGAGTGCGCGATGCTGATTACGACAGCCATGAGAAAAAGCACCGTGAAACATAAAATTAATAGTACCAGCGTTGGTTATTGTAATGGTTCAATGGTGAGTTAATTACCCAGATCACCTTATACATGCAACATTACTTATGCAAAAGGCCAATTTTATTGGCCTTTTGCATACTTATTACCAGAATTAAAGCTAGGCTAAAGAGTAGGGTGGCAGAGTTAATTAACCTGCTCTTGGGTTAATGGCATTAAACATAATTAGTTGGCTCACTGGTAGAAAACATTAAATAATAATCTTACAGCTGCCCTAACCTGTAAATAAGCAATGCGGTTTTTTTTATGTTTTTATCAAGGCTAGTTAAATCGGCAGTTTCGTTTTTAGTGTGCGCGCCACTGCCCATTAAGCCCAAGCCATCAAGTGCCATATTAACATGGCTTGCGGCAAACGAAATATCCGCAGCGCCTGCATTGCGTGGATTGGCTGCCACTACTTTGTTGTAACCTAAATCGTGGCTCGCATCGCTGTATAATGCTAATAGCTTTTTATTGCCATCGGTTAATGCCATTGGCGGGTAGCCGTCTTCAAAAATAAGCTCTGCTTTACTGCCATTTAAACTATTACTAGCTATGAGTTGCATTGACCTTTTTGCGTTTTCTAATTGTTTTGGTGAAAGTGCGCGTAAATCGCCTGCTATATGTACGGTTTGTGCTATTACATTACTTTTACCAAACGCAGTTGCTGACGAATTAGCGCTGTCGTAGTCGGCATTTGTGCCACCCACAATAAGCCCTGGGTTAAAAGTTAAATTAGGTTGTGTGGCAAGTTGTTCTCTAAAGCTATTTAAAATACGCGATGCTTCGTAAATAGCGCCATAGCCTACATTATCACTAAATATTTGCGACGAATGCGCCGCTGCAGCACTTACGTTTAGCGTCCAGCCGGTATAACCACGGCGCGCCGCCATGGCGGTTTTAATATTGTTATCGCCATTTTCAAAGCCTAAAGCAACGTCTGCCCACATTGCCGCATCAACAATGGCTTGTTTAGATAAGCTAAGCGGACGACCGCTGCTTTCTTCATCGCCAGTGAGTATTACTTTTATGCTTACATTTTCAAGTAAGTTAAGCGCTTGCAAGCTTTTAAGTGCGGTAATTATTATCGTGTTACCGCCTTTCATATCGGCAACGCCTGGGCCACTGGCTGTATCGGCATCAAGCTGTTTGTAGGTTGTAAAATCATCGTGTTTGGCAAAGACTGTATCTAGATGGCCGATCATCAGTATTTTTATTGCATCGGGGTTTTTACTCTCAAAGGTTGCTAATACATGCCCTGCGCGGTTAAACGCACTGCCATCCAGCCATTCTACTTTAAAACCAATAGCTTTAAGCTGCTCGCTTGTCAGCGCGCCTACTTTTTTTACACCTGCAATATTAAGCGAACCGCTATTAATATTTACAGCTTGCTCTATTTCTTTAAGTGCTTGAGGAATATTTTTATCGACCTGTTTTACTATTTCACGCTCGTTTTTATCAAGCGCAGCATGACTTATAAGCGGTAAGGTACTAGCAAGTGTGAGTATTAGTGCATGGCTAAATTTTAAAAATGACATAACAGCATAATAAGTGAGAAATAAGAGTATTTAATATGAAGTAAAATTAATTAGGATTCAATAGGAGTAGATTGTGATTTTTAACTAATTTTATAAGCAATAACGAGTTACAAGTTTAAGAGTTATAGGGTGAACGCGTTATTGGTTTAAACACAGGTATTTAAATATAACCACTTAATTAATAATCAACGGGTATAACTAATCAGCTATACGTCTGATATTACTGAACTCCACCATTTTGGGGTTTTGCTACATTTAGAAAAGGTAAGGCGAAGCTAACTAACTGTTTACAGTTGTTTATTTTATAGCTTGGTTAAGTTGTTGTAATATAGGAATATTTCGGTTTGTGAAATGACAAATATCGTAGGCTAATTTTTAGTCGTGTCGTTGTAACCTCCGGCTACTGTGATACTATAGTGATACATTACTTAAGTTCTAGATAGGATTTTTTATGAAAGTTGAGCTAGTTACGACTCTTAAACGCCAAGCTACTAAAATATTAGCTGATCTTCATACTTCAAAAGAGCCTGTGTTAATTACAGAACATGGTAAACCATCTGCTTATCTAGTTGATGTTGATGATTATGAATTCATGCAACAACGAATAGCAATCCTTGAAGGTGTAGCGCGCGGTGAACAAGCTATTAAAAATGGCCATTTATTCTCTAATCAAGAAGCAAAAGAGAAAATGAGTAAATGGCTGAAATAATATGGACATCTCCAGCTCTCGATGATTTAAATTATGTTGCTGAATATATTGCTTTAAGTAATCTGATTGTGGCTAAAAAATTGGTTCAAAAAGTATTTGAGAAAGTATCAAGGTTAGAAAATCATCCAGAATCAGGTAAAAGGCCTGCTGAGCTAAATAACTTAAACTACCGAGAAGTTATTGTTAATCCGTGTCGTATTTTCTATAAAATTGAAAATGATAAGGTTTATATTTTACATGTAATGCGACAAGAGCGAGATTTACGCAGGTTTCTTTTACAGAATTAAATACGGTTAACAAGTAAATCCACTAGTATGAAAATTTGGCTGAATCCATCTTGATTACTAAGAAAATCGCAAATTAAAATAGAGCGACAAGTGCAGTTTAAAAAATATAACAGGGCTTTTAAACGACCAAAATTTTTCTCTCAAACAGCTCTCAGCCCATATTTAGGACAAGCAACCATTAGGTTTAACACCATTAGCATTAAACCTGACAGCCAAACTCTACCAACTAACGCTTTAATTAGTCGGCATTAAATAAATTTCGCGTACGCTGTTGCGCTGGTTTGCTTCAATAGCAAACAGTACGGCGTCGGCTACATCTTGTGGGTCGAGTTTGTCGGGTTTAGCTTCATCAAAAAACGGGGTGTTTACCATGCCTGGTGCTATGGTTGTACAGCGGCCATTCCACTCGCTCATTTCCTCAGCTAAGTTTTGTCCAAAGCCATAAGCAAACCATTTAGTTGCACCGTAAATAGAGCCACCAATTGGCTTACGGCCAGCGGCAGAGCTGGTTAAAATGAAGTGTCCGGTAGTTTTGCGTAAATGCGGCAGTGTTAATTTTGCGCTCCACAATAGGGCTTTAATATTTATATCGATCATGGTTGACCACTCATCCGGATCACCTTTTTCGGTGCCAGCAGTTGAAACGCCCATACCTGCGTTAGCAAAGGCTACATCTAATCGGCCAAACTTTTCAATGCCTTTGGTAACTACGTTTTCGAGCGCGGTAAAGTCGGTGGCATCTGCGGCAACAGCCAGTGCGTTATCTGATCCTAGCTCGGCAACAAGTTGGTTAAGTTGCTCTTCTCTACGGGCGGTTAATATAACTTTATGACCGTTGTTTACTAAGGTTTTTGCCGTTGCTTCACCAATGCCACTAGAAGCGCCGGTGATGAGTACTATTTTCTCTTTTGCCATGGTTTTTTCCTTGTTAACAAATGAATAAAGGCGCAGCTCAATGTGCGCCATGCAGTTATTGTGCTATGTCAAAACTGACTGATAAATCTTCAGTTTGCGTTAGACTAATTTGTTTCAGTTGATAAACATTAAAGTCAGCATCTACTTGCTCTGCATCGTCTATGTGTGCGCTACACGTATAACCAAGTTGGTAGTCGCCTGGTGTTATGAATGCGAGTTCAAATTCGTATTCATTATCGTCCGCATCAAATACAACATTGGCAGTCGCCAGCGGAGCGTTATCAGGCGTTTGGTCATCTATTTCATGCATATCTGTAGGGGTTTGTGCCTGCGCAGAGTAAAGGTAAACAGCATGGCCAAATGATGAATCATCAGCGGCAAGACCAATGTTGTCAGTCTCGCAATTGTTTATAAGTGTTTGGCTTACAGTGCCTTCAATATCTTGTGATTCAGAGAGATTTTGTAAACGCACGCCGCGAGGTTTTAAAAATATTTCGTCATTATTTTGTGGATCAACTAACGATTTTTTTAAGTCAAACTCTAATACAAACTCGTTGTCGGTTTGATTGAGTGTAAAGCCATCTAGCTGAATTTCACCCACGCCATCGTTACCTTTTCTTTTTACGATAAGCGGTGCAATGCTGCCGTCTTCATAAACTACGTGAGATGTTAAGCTAAGGTTGTTCGTGTCGCCGTTTATCACTTGTGCGCGGATCCACGAATAATCCCCAGCGGGGACTTCTTGATCGTCAAGTAATTGAAAAATATCGTCGCCCGTATAGTCTAGTAAATTGACCATTTGCGCTAAGGTGGAATCGTTTTTAGAGCGAGTTGCAAAGCTAACTTCTTCACCTGCTTGGGCTTTAATTGTTATTGAATCAAACACCACGTTAACTTGTTTTAAACCAGTGACTGGTGCGTCGGAAATGCCTAAGCTAAAAGTGGTTTTATCACTTGCTTGCGGTGGGGTTGTTTCAGCTTCGTCATTTGATGAGCCGCAGCCTGCTAAGGCAAAAATAATAGCGCTACTTAATATTGTTGATTTAAAGTTCATGCTTGGTTCCTTTTATTTGATTTGTTAAGTGTATGTATTTAACCCTTAACCTAAATTGAATTAAAAATATGAAGAGTTAGAACTTTTAACATGCTGTTTTAAATGGTTTTTAATTTTATCGATTTAATTGTTTTTTACTATATACTCGCGCCACTTCTTTTGAAGTCGTTTTTATTAAATTTAACCATAATTTTGCTGAGTTTCAGCCACATTTATCGGAACAAACATGAAAGATAAACTTTTAGCATTTTGGCAAAGCCATTCAGAAACAATCATCACTTTAGGATACAAAGTGATTTTAGCTTTGGTGATTTTAATTGCCAGTGGCGTAATTGCCCGCGCTGTTAAAAGAGCAGTTAATGGCTCTAAATCGCCGCTTAATAAATTAGATAAAACTTTGCTGCCTATTATCTCTCGCCTTTCGAGTTACTTGGTTTATATAATTGGCTCGTTATTTATTTTAGATATTTTTGGGGTCAATACCGCCAGTTTAGTGGCACTAATGGCCGCTGCAGGTTTAGCAATTGGTTTGGCGTTAAAAAGTACGTTAAGTAATATAGCTGCAGGTATTATGTTATTAATACTGAGACCTTTTAAAGTAGGTGACTTTATTGATGCCAGTGGTACATCGGGTACGGTGAGCGAAATTAACTTATTCACTACTATTTTTAAAACCACCGACGGCCTTTATATAGCCTCTCCTAACGGCAAAGTGTGGGGTGGTAATATTAAAAACTTTACCCGTAACGGTAAAAGACGCATGGATATTGTAGTGGGTATTTCGTATGCCGACTCAATAGATGATGGCTTAAATGTACTTAAACAAATAGCCAGCTCAGAAGGGCGTTTACTAGCAGAGCCAGCGCCAAAAGTAATGGTGGTATCTATAGCCGAAAGTTCGGTAAACCTACAATTACGCGCATGGACTGTAAATGGTGATTACTGGCAAACAGTGTGGGATCTTAATAAGCGCGTTAAAGAGTCTATTGAGCAAGCAGGGCTAACAATTCCATTCCCGCAGCGCACTTTGCACTTACCTGAGTCGCTAGCAACAAGCGTTACAATTAATAAAGACACTGCAAAAGTAGATTAATATTAGCAGTATCAGCACACATAAAAATAGCGAGCTAAGGCTCGCTATTTTTTGTTGTATCGTTTGTAATTATTTAACCTGAACTCTGGTTAAGAGATTTACTAACGTATTGAATCGTATTTATATTTAATTTTATTTTCTCTAGCCAGAGGTTTTCAGTGAAAACAAGGCGAATTTACGCGTCAATAGCTGGCCTATTGCAAGTAAATTCAACGCAGTTAGTGCTGAAAATAGCTGCTTGAGATAAGTTTATTATCCGGAGCTCAGGTTATTTAGCTTAAGTAAGTAATTAACCTTCTAATTGAAAGTCGTACACTGAGCCTAAATTAAGTAGTTGGGTTAGCTCATCAAGTGCTTGGTAACTTTCGCTCAGCAGTGCTGGATCGGCAAAGTCTTTAGCACCTAATTGGTCGCGGTAGTTACGTTGTGCCCAGTTACACAATTGTGTGTATTTAGTATCGGTTAAAATAACGTCTGGGTTTACTGCAGCGAGTTCTTGCTCGTTCAAAGCAACCCGTAAACGCAAGCAAGCTGGGCCGCCGCCATTTTGCATACTTTGGCGTAAATCAAAAAAGCGTACTTGGTTTATAGGATTATCGGCCATGATCATTTCTTCAATGTAGTCGTTAACCGCGCTATTACGTTGGCACTCTTTTGGCGCTACTAATAACATAGAGCCATCACTTAGGCTTACTAGTTGGCTATTAAATAAATAGCTACTAACTGCATCTTGAATACTTACTTTACTTGTAGGTACTTCAATAATATAAAATTGTTTATTACCAACATAGGCTTCGCGAATATCTTGCAATGCTTGCTGCTGATTTAAAAATGCTTGCTGATGGCACAGCAGTACGTTGGCATTACCTACTGCAATAACGTCGTTATGAAAAACCCCTTGGTCAATCACATCAGGGTTTTGCTGCAGTAAAATTTGGCTGGTATCTTTTAAATTATGTAAGCGGCAAATAGCTTCAGAGGCTTCGAGTGTTTGCCTTGCAGGAAACTTAACCGGTTTTGGTAAATGGCTGTTAAATGCACTGGCCCCAAATACAAACATTTCTAGGCCTTGCTCGCCATGGCTGTCGCAAAAACGGGTGTGGTTTGCTGCACCTTCATCACCAAAAAAGCCTTGATCGGGTAAATGGGTATGATGCGCAAAGTGGTTTTGGTTATTAAACATTGCTTTTAACAACCGCGTTGTGGTGGCAGGCTCTAACGAGCGATGAAACTTATTATTTAAATTTGCAGCGGTAAAGTGCACTTTGCCATCGGTTGTATCGGGCGATGGCGACACAGTTGCGGCGTTTGCTGTCCACATTGCTGAGGCTGAATAACATGCGCGTAATAAAATAGGATCGGCGTTAAAAGCTTTATTAATAACTTGCGCGTCGTTACCGCTAAATCCCAGGCGGCGCAGTATATTTAAGTCGGGACGTGCATGGGGGGCAAATACACCTTGAGTTAAGCCTTTGTCGTGCATGGCTTTCATTTTTTCAAGGCCTTGAAGCACCGCCTCTTGGGGATTTGAAAAGCTAGCGGCGTTATTTAACGAAGCAACGTTACCATACGATAACCCCGCATAATTGTGGGTAGGGCCAACTAAACCATCAAAATTAACTTCTAAGGCAGGCATACACATTCCAAATAAATTGTTTAATAGAACTAACAATACAATGCATTGGGTTTACTTGCAAAGCGACACCAACAAGAAAAGCTTAACGGCTGAGAATACGCTCTTTATCAGCGGTAGTACGCGGATTATTTGGCTCGTTTACTTGCCAAAAACTAACATCTAAACGCCATAGTGAATAAAGTGTGTGATATAAATTAAACATAGCTTTTCCTTTGAAGTTTTTTAAACACATAAAGTGATAGGAAGAAGTATGCCAACGTTTAATTGAATATTTTATGAATACGAATCAATGAATTAGTGTTTTTATATAAAAAAGTTGCTAGCTTATTGCACTTATATGGTGGGTTTTTTGGGCTGTATGCACTTATTTGATACACGCGCTATTTTAAACGGTTTATGTAATTAATTAGATAAATCGTTAACGACTAAGTCGAGTAACTGCATTAGTTGTTTTGCTTGCTCTGTATTTACGTTATTAAATTTACACAGCACTTTGCTAGGTATATCAGCCGCTTTTAGCTTTAGTGATTGCCCCTGTTGAGTGAGTTGCACTAAACGCTTGCGCTTGTCGTGCTCGTCTTTTACTACGGCAAGTAATGACTTGTCGGTCATTTTTTTTAGTATTTGGGTCATTGCACCGCCATCAATCGCGGTGTTATTTATAAGCTCGGCAATGGTTATTTGGTCCTGCTCCCACAATGCCATCATTACTACATACTGCGGGTAAGTTAAATTAAGTTCAGCTAAAGGCTCCCTATAAGCGCGAGCAATACTATTAGATGCCATATACAAACGATGACATAACTGATTTTTTAATTTTAATTGCTCAAACGACATGCTTTAACCTCTTTGCTGAATAAAGCGTATTTTAATTTGCACGCAAAATATTTGCAATCTATATTTAGTTGTTCTATTATTTTGCACACAAACTAAATAAATTGATTTTTTAAATTGTGGAGTTCATTATGAATGTATTACAAAACGTTGCCTATACAGCAAAAGCAACTGCAACCGGTGGCCGTGAAGGCACAGCTAAATCTGATGATGGTCGTTTAAATGTAGATTTATCAACTCCTAAAGGCTTAGGCGGCGATGATGGTAAAGGGACTAACCCTGAACAATTATTTGCAGCAGGTTACGCGGCATGCTTTATTGGCGCGCTTAAATTTGTAGCAGGCAGCGAGAAAATTACTCTGCCAAGTGACACACACATTAACTCTGAAGTGTCGATTGGTGCTATTGATGGTGGTTTTGGTATTGCAGTTAAGCTAGCAGTGTCGCTGGGTGATATGGATAAAGCGCAAGCACAGGAGCTTGTAGATAAAGCGCACTTAGTATGCCCATATTCAAACGCAACACGCGGCAATATTGAAGTTGAACTGTCGGTTATTTAATAACAAAACTCGCTAATATTTAAAAAGCACACAATAACCTTGTGTGCTTTTTTGTTTTTGAGGTCATAAAAATAAATATACGGAAAATCGTATATTCAATATTTCATATATTCAGTTTTTGTTTTATTGTGTACATATTAAAGATACGAGGACGCTATGGAACAATTCAACCCCCTGCAATTTTATAAATGCCTAGCGGACGATACACGTTTAAAGGCCATACTGCTTATAGCTGATCAGCAAGAGTTATGTGTTTGCGAATTAGTTGCGGCACTTAATTTAAGCCAACCTAAAGTGTCACGTCATTTAGCACAGCTTCGCCAATGCGGGTTGCTCACAGATCGAAAACAAAACCAATGGGTGTACTACAGTATTAATAAGGCGCTACCAGATTGGGCACAAATAGTAATTACGCAAACACGTGTTGCAACAGCATCATTTTATAAAAGTGATTTAGAACGCTTAAATGCTATGGGTAATCGCCCTGAGCGCTGTTCCTAAGTAACCTGAACTCCGGACAATAAACTTATCTCAAGCAGCTATTTTCACTGAAAACCTCTGGCTAGAGAAAATAAATATAACTATGACTCAATACGTTAGTAAATCTCTTAACCAGAGTTCAGATTAAGTAATTAATATAACAAAAGGTATTTTATTATGACCATTAAAGTAGGCATTAACGGTTTTGGCCGTATGGGGCGTTTAACGCTGCGCGCAGCGGTTGACTGGCCAAATATAGAGTTTATAAAAGTAAATGATATAGCGGGCGATGCTAAAACCCATGCCCATTTATTGGAGTTTGACTCAGTGCATGGGCGTCTACATCATTCTGTTACTGCTACTAATAATATTATTGAGGTTGGCAAACACAATATAACTGTAAGCAACCATAAAACCATTAACGACAACGATTGGTCTGGTTGCGATGTAGTAATAGAAGCTAGCGGTAAAATGAAAACGACCCAGTTACTAAATGCGTATTTAGCCCAAGGTGTTAAACGCGTGGTGGTGACCGCACCGGTAAAAGAAGAGGGCATTTTAAATATAGTAATAGGGGTGAACGATCATCTTTATAAGCCAAGTGAGCACAAAATAGTTACTGCGGCCTCCTGTACCACCAACTGCTTAGCGCCTATTGTGAAGGTACTGCAACAAAAAGTTGGAATTAAACACGGCTCCATAACCACTATTCATAGTATTACCAACACGCAAACCATTATTGACGCACCACATAAAGACCTACGCCGAGCACGTTCTTGTGGCACAAGTTTAATACCAACAACAACAGGCAGCGCAACAGCCATTACGCATATTTTTCCTGAGCTTAAAGGTAAATTAAACGGCCATGCTGTACGTGTACCACTTACTAATGCCTCAATTACCGATTGTGTGTTTGAACTGCAGCGCAGCGTTAGTGAAGATGAAGTAAATGGCTGGTTTAAAAGTGCGGCTAATAACGAGCTTAAAGGTATTTTAGGTTACGAGGAAAAACCACTGGTATCGATTGATTACGCAACCGATCCGCGCAGCAGCATAATAGATGCGCTTTCAACTATGGTAATTAACAACACTCAGCTTAAATTATACGCTTGGTACGATAACGAGTGGGGCTATGCAAATCGTACTGCAGAGCTAATGCTAAAAGTTGGTTTAAGTGATCAATCAAGTTAATAGGCTAATTTAATGTTTGTGCAACTAGCTAACTTACCAAGCTCACTAAAACAGTATTTTATCATTACCGGCAATTATTGGGCTTTTACTTTAACCGATGGCGCACTGCGAATGTTAGTGGTGCTGTATTTTCATCAGTTAGGTTATGGCGCATTAGCGATTGCTATGTTGTTTTTGTTTTACGAAATATTTGGCGTGATCACTAACTTAGTGGGGGGATGGTTAGGAGCGCAACTTGGCTTAAATAAAACCATGAATATAGGCTTAGGGCTGCAAATACTTGCGCTTGCTATGCTTTGCGTGCCAACAGATTGGTTAACGGTTGCTTATGTAATGGCAGCACAAGCGTTAAGTGGGATTGCCAAAGATCTTAATAAAATGAGCGCCAAAAGCGCGATTAAATATTTGGTGCCGCAAAACAGCAGCGGGCAAAGTAAATTATATAAATGGGTTGCCATACTTACTGGCTCTAAAAATGCATTAAAAGGAGTGGGCTTCTTTTTAGGTGGGGTACTGCTTACTTTATTTGGTTTTGTTGGTGCGTTGTTTACTTTAATCGTTTTATTGAGTGTTGCCTGGGTTATAAGTTTAGTCTTTTTAAAAGGCGATATAGGTAAGGCCAAAAACAAACCTAAATTTAAAACGTTATTCTCTAAATCTCGCGCTATTAATTTACTTAGCACAGCACGATTGTGTTTATTTGCCTCGCGAGACGTGTGGTTTGTAGTGGCTCTGCCTGTGTATTTAGCCACGCAATTTAACTGGAACCATACTTGGGTGAGTGGCTTTATGGCACTGTGGGTAATAGCGTATGGGTTAGTGCAATCGCAAGCACCGCGAATTACTGGGCAAGTTATTACCTCTGGTTTTAATACAGTTAATAAAGCATATAAATGGGTTGCGCTATTGTGCGTTGTAACTGGCGTTTTAGCGCTGCTAATGCAATTTAATAGTGCGGTAAATTATACGCTTATAGTGGGCTTATTTATTTTTGGTGGGGTGTTTGCTGTTAACTCATCGCTACATAGTTATTTAATAGTGAGCTTTGCTAGCAGTGATGGTGTGTCGCTCGATGTAGGCTTTTATTACATGGCCAATGCCATGGGGCGCTTACTGGGTACTGTGCTTTCTGGTTGGGTATTTCAGCTTTATGGGCTAGTGGCGTGTTTATGGGTTAGTGTTTTTTTACTCATTATGGCTGCAATAGCCACCGCTTTTTTGGCTAAACATGAAGGCTAAACTTTTGTATGAGATTGCTGTTTTTACACTAAATTAATAGCTTCATTTTATAGATCAACTAAACTATATACGTTAATTAATTAAAGGGTGTGATGAATGCGGGAAATAGCGTTAGCAAAAAAGTTATTGTGGCTCTCAGTGGGCAGTATATTTATAACTGTATTAGTACTTTCGAGTATTTTATGGTGGCAGTTATCATTAAGTAATAAAGATTTAGCGGCCAAGTCTGAAGAATATATAGTTGCTGAAGTAGAAGAAAAACTTAATGCAAACGCGGCTGTTTACGGTGAAAGAATAGCTGGATTTATTAACGAAGCCTACCGAATTCCCTATACATTGGCAGCATTACTTGGCGACGCAGCACAGCAAAATAGCTTAAACCGAGATACAGTGGTAAGTATTAACCACGCTATTATTGAAAAAAACACTCTTTTATCATCGGTTTACTCACAGTTTGAAGCCAACGCTTTTGACGGCCAAGACGCCTACTTTCAGCAAGGTTATAAACATTCTGTTGATGGTGCTGGCACACTTGAAGTATATATTACCCGCGACGAAAACGGTGTTATTGAACAGCAAAAAGTAGCTAACGCCGCAGATAAATACATTACAACACTTAACGAGTTTGGTATTCGAGAGGCACATTGGTATTTATGTGCTAAAGACACACTTAAGCCGTGTATTATGGAACCCTACCTATACGAAATTCCCTCTGGCGATTCGGTTATGCTAACGTCTTTAACAGTGCCTATTTTAAAATCAGGGCAGTTTATTGGTATTACTGGCGCTGACTTAACACTACCTACATTTCAAACCATGACAGAGCAGCTTTCTAAGCAAATTTATAATGGCAAAGCAAAAGTAACCTTGCTGAGTGATTTGGGGTTAGTGGTTGGTAGCAGCCATTATAAATCTAAATTAGGGCGTCCTTTTAAAGAAGCTGTTAACGCAGTAACGATTAATAATTTAGAAAAGCTAAAAGATCACAGTGGTATTTTTAAAGCTAACGATCAGTATTTAGTTAATTACCCAATTAATATTAAGCTTGCTAATAGGCAGTGGTCGTTAATTATAGAAGTGCCAGCAGAGCTTGCACTGGCTGGGCCGCAAGCTCTTTCGCAAAACATGCAGCAAACTGCGCAGTCACTAGGGGTTATTATTTTAATAACCGGTTTAGCAATTGCAGTTGTTGCTTTTATTATTATGAAGCTAGTTATTGGCAGTATTGTTGCTCCACTGCAGCAAATTCAGCAACGCGTTGATAACCTTGCTAGCTCGGAGGGCGACTTAACCCATACGCTGCATGTAGAGTCGCATGCAGAGCTAATTGCATTAGCCGATGGCTTTAATCGATTTTTAACTAAGCTTAGAGTGTTAATTGCACAGCTAAAAGATGTGTCTGATCAAACTAAGCAGCAAGGTGAAATTGCCCAGCATATTGCTATTGACACTAAACATAATGTACAAGCGCAGTTTCACGAAATTGAAAGCGTAGTTACTGCAATGAATGAAATGAGCGCAACTGCACTTGAAGTTGCTCGCGCATCAGAACAATCGGCGCAACAAGCGGGTGAAATTAATAGCTTAGTGGTAAGCAGTGAAACGAGTTTGTCATCAGCCATGAGCCAAGTTAAAACCATGTCTGAGGAAATTAAAGAAGCTAACCAAGCGGTACAAAAAGTGGCATCGCGCAGTAACGACATAACGCAAATTTTAGATGTTATTCGTACTATTTCAGAGCAAACTAACTTACTTGCGCTAAATGCTGCAATTGAAGCTGCACGAGCGGGTGAGCATGGTCGAGGCTTTGCGGTTGTTGCAGACGAAGTGCGTGCACTGGCATCAAAAACGCGCTCATCAACCGATGATATTAGTCGATTAATTGATAGCTTGTTGCTTGAAGTAGGTAATGCTTCAACGGTTATCGAAAAAGGCGTAGTACGGGCACAAAGTGCAGTTGATGAAACTTCAGTAGCGTTTGATGCACTGCACAGCGTGGTAATTAAAGTGGACGAAATTACCAATCAAATTACGCATATTGCTACCGCAGCTGAAGAGCAAAGCTTAGTGAGCGAAGAAATAAACCGTAATTTAACGCTGATATCAGACGCGGCTTCGCAGCTATCTGATTTATCTTCACAAGCAGGCGACAGCAGTGAAGTACTTAATAAATTAGTTGCGCAACAAGACTCAGAACTTAATAAGTTAAAAACGTAATAGTTATTTAGCACTGAGGCAAAATAAAAACGGCAGTAATTTAAATTACTGCCGTTTTTGTTCAAATAACTAAAATGAGACGTTTATAAGCTTTTTATGATCTTAAACATTTGATCTATCATTGGCTGAGCCAGTGACTCAACACCCGGGCGATTAAAATAACCACGTAAACCAGTAAACTGCACTTCAAAAAAGCGTGCATACTCTTGCGCAGATATATTATTACTTAACTCATTTTTTGCTATTGCTTGTTCAAAAAGAACCGAAAGGTAGTTTTCAAATTTATCAATTAAATCTAAGCTTAGTTGATATAAATTGCTGTCTTTATCTGCAAATTCACAGTTGGCCTTTACCAGCATACAAATAGCACTAGGCGCACTTTCTTTTTTTGTTATTACATTTTCAACAAAAGCGCGCAGCCCACCCAAAATAGTATCTGATGTGGATAGGCACTCTTTAATCTGGCTCTCCATTTGTACTGTGTAGTCTCGTAAAGACTCAATATAAAGCCCTTCCTTAGAGCCAAAAGCAGAGTAGATACTGCCAGGTCGCATATTAATAGCTTCTTGTAAATCACGCGTCGATGTTGCATGAAAACCCTTTTCCCAAAATAGCTGACTTGCAAGGCGGACAACTGTCTCACGCTCAAACTTAATCTTATTCGCCATCTCATTTCTCAATTATTTGAACACATGCTCAATTTTAACTTGAACAACCGCTCAAAATCAAATAGTATGTGTCTCGAAGTTAACTAACTAATTATTTATTGGAGCTAAACATGACAGAATTTACTTTATATACAGCAGAAAATGCACCTGAAGAATCAAAATCTCTTATGGCCGATTCAGTAGCTGCGTTTGGTATGGTACCGAACCTACATGCAGTAATGGCAGAAGCACCTACTTTACTTAAAGGTTATCAAGTACTGCATGAGCTGTTTCAAAACACGTCATTTAATGCTGAAGAATTAACGGTTGTATGGCAATCAATTAACGTTGAACATAACTGTCATTATTGTGTGCCAGCCCACAGTGCAATTGCAGCGTCAATGAAAGTTGATCAAGGTATTGTTGATTCGCTAGTAAATAAAACACCACTTGCTGATCCTAAGCTTGAAGCACTTCGTGAAACCACACTTGCAATGGCACGTGACCGCGGTGTGATAAGTGATGAGCAGATTGAAAAGTTTTTTGCAGCGGGTTATGGCAAGCAACAACTGCTTGAAATTATTGTAGGCTTATCGCAAAAAGTAATGAGTAACTACACTAACCACCTTGCAGATACGCCAGTTGATGAACCATTTAAAAAATTCATAAAGTAGTTTATAAATTCTAAGTAGTTATGAAAAAGGCAGCCTTGGCTGCCTTTTTCAATTAAATGTTGTTATAAACGCTTTATTGAAACTTAACCTGCTGGTTACTGCGTGTATAGGTTCGGGTTGCAGGTTTAGTCCACTCGCCTTTTTTTAAGTACGAGGTTGATACAATAAATTCATCACCTTTAATTTCGCTGGTAGACTTAACTTTAGTTATGCCTTCTTTATTTCCCGTTACTTCTTCATAGGCTACAAACTGAGTAGGGCTAAGTATCTTCATTGTGCCTTTAGTGTAAAACCCCGCCGTAGTGAAATAATAAAATACTAAAGAGTCTTTTTTATTATCGTAAAATATCATCGACTCGCCGCCATACTCCCCTTCGTTAATTGAGTGCATAGTACGAATAGCTTTACCGTTTAAAGCCCGCTGCCATTTACTAATGTCTTGCTTTGGCTTTGCGCCTTCAGGGACTGTAAAATTAGCCTGCCATGTGCCTAAATATGGCTTAAATGCGCTGAGCTCTTTAGCTAAATCAGCAGGCTGTGCATTTAGAATGGTTGTAAATACAATGCAAAAGGTTAGTATCAGTGTTTTTAAATATGACATAATTACTGCCTAGTATAAGTGAATCTGGGTATGGCCTAGATACAGTATAGGTGAGAGTTACTTGATTAAAAAAGCATTATTACTTTTTTCGATTGGTTTTTTGTGTGTATTAACCGTAGGAGGGCTGTTTAGCTATTGGCCTACTATTGCCGCAAGTGTGTACGTACTTATGAGTACAATTACCATTTTAGTTTATAAATGGGACAAACGTTTGGCCATGAGTAAAAAGCAGCCCGTGGTGAGAGTGCCAGAGCGAACTTTACATCTATTAGCACTATTATGTGGCTGGCCGGGGGCGTTAATCGCTCAGCAATGGTTTAGGCATAAATCACAAAAGCGTATTTTTATAGCCGTACTTTGGCTCACCATCATTATTAACTGCAGTGCGTTATTTGGCGGCTACTATTATTGGCAACTAGGGTAAAACATTACTCGTAGATAGCTTAAAGTAGTTCAAAAAATGACTATTAATTAAAATATTAAAAATAAAAAGGAATAATATTAATGAAATCTTTTATTTTAGGTCTTGGCCTAATGTTTGTAAGCCTGCCAGTATTTGCGAATGACTTAGAGCCCGCAATAAAAGACTTTGGCTTTTTTTATAATGTACCCTCACATGCACCTATAACGCAAAACACACATTTTAAAATTGCCTTTGATGTTGGTAAAGGCGCGCAAAAGGGTGAGCAAAATAATGGTATGAATTCTTTAGCGCGGTTTATCAATATGCATATAGCACATGGTATTAAACCAGAAAATATAGAGCTGGCACTCGTAATACATGGCAGTGCAAGCGTAGATGTGCTTGATAATAATACATATAAAAACCGCTTTGAAGTCGATAACAAAAATCAAAGCTTAATTGAGCAATTACTTGCTAATAATACGGTGGTTTATGTATGTGGGCAGTCGGCCACGCACTATAAAGTAGCTCCTGAGCAGTTAATAAAAGGCGTAAAAATGTCGTTATCGGCAATGACAGCACATGCGCAGTTACAACAGCAGGGCTATACGCTAAACCCTTTTTAATGATAAAAAACATATTATGCTTTGGGGATTCCAATACTTGGGGTTTAAATCCGCAAACAGGAAAACGATTTAGTGCTACAGTGCGCTGGCCAGCAAAGCTTGCTGTAAAGTTAGGGGCTAATTTTACAATAATAGAAGCTGGGCAGCCTAACCGTGCTTTAGTAAACAACCCACCGTTTGCAGGTGAGTTATCGGGCGTAACTTATTTACAGTCTTACTTAAATGAACTTAAAATAGATTTAATTATTATAGATTTAGGTACTAACGATCTGAAAAATCGGTTTAGTTTAAATGTGCACGATATTGCCGCTGGGTTAACAGCATTAATAGATTCAATATTGAATTTTTATGAGCAAAGCAATGCGCCAGGCTCTCCAAAAATTTTAATACTTAGTCCCGCTCATGTACGAGAAGTAGGAAGTTACGCAGGCGTATACAAAGGGGCAGAGCAAAAAGTAGTGCAATTAGCAGCAGCATTTGCAAATGTTGCTAGCATAAAACAATGCTCATTTTATGATTTGGCAAGGATTGTGAGTGTTTCAAATGAGGATGGTGTGCATTTGGACGAAAAACAGCATCAAAAAATTAGTGATGCATTAGAGGCGATTATTCGTGAGTTTTAATTTTTAAATATTTATTGTAAATATATTATCAGAAACTTGAATTTTCAGTTACTTATGTAATTATTAAAGGACTTTGCATAAATGGGGATACCTCAATTTACAATGAAACAGCATCCTAAAAAAATAATAGTAGTACTGCTATCAGGTGGATTTATATTTGCATTAGGTTGCTTTATTTTATTGTACTTTGCGGGTCAAAAATTAGTAGCGCAAACACATTCAGACTCACAATATTTACTCTCCCAAGTAGACGATGGTGTAGAGGAAAGCGTTCGTGTTTTAACTAAATTAAATAACCTAAATTTTACTACTTGTAACGAAGCGAATTTACTTGCTATGCGGCGGATGCTATTTGATGCCAAGTTTGCTATTGATATAGGCTACTTTAAAAATAATATATTAATCTGTACTACAGGTACTGGTATGCTTGAAAATCCTTTACCAGATAACCAACCAGATTATATTGTAAATAAAAATAAACCCTCACAAATAGGCATACGCTTTGAGCCTGAACTTTACTTATTACTCTTTACCGAGCGCCCACTAAAAGTACTAATTATTCGCCAAGGCAATTATAACCTCATACTAAAATCAGAAGTATTCGATCCTAAAATTATTGTAACGCCTAATTGGCAGGTTTTTTATAAAGAATCTGAAAACTTATTTCATTTAGCTGGGCAAACAGGGCTTCATAATAATATAAAAAGTAATGACTATTTACATTACGAAACGAATATAACGTGCAGTAATAATAATAGAAATTATTGTGTTGCCTTGTATTTGCCATGGGATGTATTTTTTACCGATAATCGTCAACTATTTATTATTTCGTTTATTTTAATTTGCCTGGTGAGTATTTCGTGTGGCTTATTAGTTGATGAGCACCTAACTACGCGCCGCTCAATTGTAAGCAGGATACGTAGGGGATTAAAGAGCGGTAATTTTTATTGGGTTTATCAGCCAATAGTTAATTTACAAAGCGGAAAAATAATTGGTTGCGAGGTACTTGCGCGCTTTAAAGATGATTACGGGGTGCTTACACCGGATCAATTTATTCCTATACTTAGACAAATTAATTTAACTTGGTCTTTTACCAAAATAATGATTAACACTGTACTTAATGAGTTAGAAAGTGCAGAGCAGTTACCAAGTGGATTTAAGGTGTCATTAAATATTTTTCCTTGTGATGTAGAGCAAGGGAATGTGTTGTCATTACCGAAAATAACCGGATTAATGCAATCTAAATTTGTAATTTGTTTAGAAATAACCGAAGACGAGTATTTAGATTCAACTATTGCTCATGGCTATTTTAAAACATTAATCGAGTCGGGTTTTCGCTTGTCACTTGATGATTTTGGCACTGGTTATTCAAACTTAAAAAACTTACATAATTTGAGTTTCCATCAGCTTAAAATAGACCGTTCATTTGTACAAGACATAGCTACGGAAGGCTTAAAAGCCTCTATGATCCCTAATATTATGGAGTTGGTACATAAATTTGGTTATACCTGTGTGGCAGAGGGCATAGAAACAACAGAGCAAGAAGTCATTTTAAAAGAAGCAGGGGTACATTACGGGCAAGGCTGGAAGTATGGCCGGCCTATGCCTATTTTAGAATTTAAAGAGTATATAGCTAATCGATAAAGTAACGCTTAGCGTATATAAAAGCACAGGTGTTACTTTAAAAATTATAATTAGGATTTACTATGGCTAAATCAATACTCACTGCTTTTTTATTTATATTTTTAGCGGCATGTTCTACTCAGTACCCAAATCAGCAAGTAATTGGTAAACAATTTCCAACGATTGACGGCGAAAGTTTAACGCAAAATAAAGTGACGATTCCAAGCAGTCTTACTGCAGATAAAACACTTTTGCTTATAGGTTATAAGCAAGATAGTCAGTTTGACATTGATCGCTGGTTAATTGGCTTAGATATGAGTGGCGTAGTTATTCCTACCTACGAACTACCCACTATTGCTGGTATGGCACCTCGCATGTTTAGTGCATTTATAGACAGTGGTATGCGCAAAGGAATTCCAAAAGAGCTTTGGGCTGGGGTAATCACTATTTATAAAGACGGCGAAAAAGTACAAAAATTTACTGGTAATCAAAATCCTAACAATACCCGTGTAGTCCTTATAAATAACAGCGGTAAAATACTTTATTTTTACGATAGAGGCTTTTCAGTTGATGCGTTAAATAAGTTAAAAGAGACTATAAACTAAATTTATTGATTGCTCTTTTTTATAGCTTTACTCTAAGTTTTAATTTACTTGTGCTAGCTAGCCCTAGCCTCTACTAATATGAATTTTTGTTTCGTTAATTATAGTGTTTTAGACAATAACTAATGGTTGTTCTGGGTTAAATTAATAGATACTTAAGGCTGCAAAGTACACTGATAGTTAGCTGAAAACAGGTGGTTAACAACTGTGAACAAATGTAAAAACCGTGTTGTAAGTTGTTCAAAAATTAGGTAGTGTTACATAAGGATTCTAAGGAAGAGTTTTATGTTACAGCAATCAGCTTTTATAAAAACAAATTTAAAATCATCGGCTTACTCGTATAGTTATAAGGATATTTTAAGAACCCTCCAGGCTTTGTTTAACACTATAAATATGGATGATGCACTGCCAAACGTTGAGCAACGTTCACAATATGACGGTAACTTTTAACTAATAAAATAGTTACCTATTAATATGACACAAGCCCAGCAATGCTGGGCTTTTTAGTGTCAGGTTTTATTAAAAAGCGGCAGCTAATCCATTTTAGTTGTGATTTAGCAACTAACTAAGTTTATGTTTACTAACAATTAGTCCGTTCACATCGGCGTAAAGCCAATCATTAGGCTCAATGCAGACACTTAACATGGCAATAGCTTGATTATTTTCACCATAACCTCGCTTTAACGTACAGCGTGGTGTTGAGCCAAGCGCCATAATAGGTAAATTTAAGGTAGCAAGAATCTCAATATCTCGGCAACAACCATTTATAACTATACCTTCCCAGCCATTTTTTAAAGCACGCTCTGCCATAATATCGCCAATAAATGCAAAGCGTTTACTAGCAAAGCCGTTAATAACCAGCACTTTACCTACGCCATTTTGATGAAGTATTTCAGCGGCAAACGAATTGTCATCGGGGCACGTTACAGTAACGACTTGACCACTAAAGGTGGTTTTGTTGCCAAAGTGCTGTAATCCACAGTCGGCTACTTGTACGCTATCACGGTGTTCGTCGTATAGATCGGGAGTCGTGAACTTGTTCATATTTGCTTTCTCTGTTTAGTGAGTTATTTAACCACACCACTGTAAAAGTGGTAATACGAGACAAAAGAGTCAGTAACTTTAATTTACCTAGCGTTTGTGCTGCTTTGCTAAATTTAAACACTGAATGGCTGTTTACGCTTATTGCTTATAACTATAGTGATAATATTTAGCTTTGATAATGCTAGTTATGCACTGCAGATTAACGGCATGTTATTGTTAAAACAAAAAATTACTGTTAGTTTAGCTTCAAATTATTAAGTAGTACTTTAGGTTTAATATGGATTTTATAAGCAAAAATAAATATACACTTTATGGAGTCGCTGCAATATTACTGTGGAGCTGCTTAGTGGCATTACTACGGGATATTTCTGAGTTGTTTAGCCCCATTGGTGGTGCTGCGGCAATGTACTCTGTCAGTGCGATATTTTTAATTTTGGTTATGGGAGTGCCTAAGTTTAGTGGATTTTCGAAACGCTACTTGGTAGTAGGTACTTTATTATTTGTGTCGTACGAAATTTGCTTGGCACTTTCTATCGGTATGGCAAATAGCCGCCATCAGGCTATGGAAATGGCGGTAATTAATTATTTATGGCCCACGCTGACTATATTGCTCTCTATTATTATTGGGCGTAAAAAAGTAAGTTACTGGGTTTACCCAAGTATGATCATTGCTTTTTTAGGGGTTGCTTGGTGTATTACGGGCGATCAAGAAATGTCAGTCGATACGTTAGTTACTAACTTTGCTGATAATCCTGCTACTTATTTAATGGCATTAGCTGCCGCGTTTATATGGGCTATTTATTGCGTAGTAACGCAAAAAATAAGTAATGGTAAAAATGCTATTACGTTATTTTTTACTGTTACGGCAATGAGTTTGTGGGCGCAATATGGTTTTAGTAATGAAGCGCCATTAACGTTTTCAATCAGCTCAAGCATGACATTGTTACTTGCGGGTGTAGTTGTTGGCAGTGGTTATGCACTGTGGAATCAAGCGATTATTGGCGGTAACTTAATGCTGCTAGGAACGCTTTCGTACTTTACACCGGTGTTTTCTACTATTATTTCGGCGTTGTATTTGTCTATTACGTTAAGTGCTTCGTTTTGGCAAGGAGTGGTGCTGGTAACAGTTGGCTCGCTAATTTGCTACTTTGTAACGCGAGATAAACCCCAAAAATATAATGTAGAAGTAACGACTTAAATAAGCAGTCCGCTAAAGTTTAGTTACACCTAAAGCTCTTTTATAAGGGCTTTTGAACTTTATTTAGAGTTTTAACCTGCGTGAGTAAATTGAGCACTTTTTGCTGGCCAAATGTGTGTGCAAATTGCTCGGCTGTTTGGCCTGCTTTGTTTTGATGTGCGTTGTCGCAATCAAGTGATACCAGTGTTTTGGCTATACTAAATTCACCTCTAAAAATAGCGGCCATTAGCGCTGTGTTGCCTCGGTTGTCTTCCATGCAAGCATTAGCGCCTAAGTGCAAAAGTGTGTTAACCGTGTTTTTATTACCATGGTAAGTGGCAATCATTAATGCGGTGTAACCTTTATTGTTGTAGCTGTCGATAGGAATGCCGGCACTTACAAATTGCTTAATTACAGCGGTATCGTTGGTACGTGCAGCAGCAAAGTAATAAGCAAATAAACTCTCGTATTGTGTTTGCGCTGAGTGTTGGTTTTCAAGTTGTGTACTAGGTGTTTGTGTATCCGTTGTATTTTGAGCGTAAACACTACTGGTAAAACTTATTAGTAGCACTACTATAATTAATAAATTACGCATTACTTTATACCTTTTAAAAAGAGGAAGGGGATTGGTTGCCTCCTTCCTCATGGTTGTGGTTACTTATATAACAGCTTGTATAGTTGAGGTTAATGTTTTGTAACTTGCTAATTACAGGTTAGCTGCAAGCTGCTTAACTATTTTAATATCGCCATTAACGGCTTTAGTTAAACGTGTACCGTACTCACTATCAGCTTTGTAAAAGTGGCTAAGCATTTTGTGCTTAACGTTACTGTCTTTTATTTTTACTAAATCGCCCGCTAGGTTATTGATCAGATTAGTACGCTCTTGCTTACTAAAACCTCGGTATAAAACACCTGCTTGCGCGAAGTTTTGCTGCTTTTTAATGGCGGCTTGTTGTACGTAACCTTGCAGTTGCGTTTGGCTTCTACGGGCAATTGGGTTTTCAGCTACGTTTTCTTGGCTTGGTTGATAGTTTACGTTGCTTTGAGTATTACCATAGTTCATTGCGCCGTCTTGGTTGTAGTTAACTACCTCCACTTTTGCACGGTTAATTGGCAACTGTTGATGGTTAGCACCAAGGCGATACATTTGCGTATCTGCGTATGAAAATACACGCCCTTGTAATAACTTATCTTCTGAGGGTTCAATACCCGCAATAATGTTAGACGGTGCCATTGCTACTTGTTCTGTTGACTGAAAAAAGTTAGTTGGCATGCGATTAAGCGTTAATGTACCTGCCTTCACTTCTTTTACACCTAACCACATTTTTGTTGCATCTAATGGGTTGTAATCAAAGTCGTCAAGCTGCGACGGATCAAGCGTTTTAATGTATAGATCCCATTCTGGGAAGTTACCTTTATTTACTTCGCTGTATAAATCACGCGTTAAATGTTGAAAGTCTTGGCTTTGAACTTCAGCGACTTCTTTTGCATTTAAATTCTCAATGCCTTGTTTACTTACCCAATGAAATTTAACGTACTTAACATCGCCCGATTTATTGATCATTTTATAAGAGTGAACACCCCAACCATCCATTTTACGTAAGCTTGCTGGTGTGCCGTAGTCGCTATAAACCCACGTTAACATGTGAGTAGAGCCTGGTTCGTGCGAGAAAAAGTCAAAAACACGGTTAGGATCTTGAATGTTATCTACTGGTGATGGTTTTAATGAATGGATCATATCTGGAAATTTTATTGCATCACGAATAAAAAATACCGGTAAGTTAAGGCCCACTAAATCCCAGTTACCTTGATCGGTGTAAAATTTAATCGCAAAGCCACGTGGGTCGCGCAGTGTTTCTGGGCTACCTTTTGAGTGAATTACCGATGAAAAACGTACAAAAACGTCAGTTTCTTTACCGACCTCGGTAAAAGGTGCTGCCATGGTTAAATCATCTAAACTTTTTGATGCCACAAATACACCATGAGCACCCGTACCACGCGCATGTACCACACGCTCAGGGATACGTTCACGTGCAAAGCGTTGTAGTTTTTGAATTAGTTGTACGTCTTCTAATAACACACTGCCGCGCTCGCCTGCAGTTATTGAATTTTGGTTGTCGCCAACAGCTGCGCCGTTGTCTTTAGTTAATGTAGCCGCGCTTGCTGGTAATGCCATCGCAAGTGTTAACGCGCTTAATGTTAGTTTTGTATTCTTGTTTATTGCGTTTAATAAAATATTCATGTCGACCTTATTATTTAAAATTGCCGGCAGTGCTGCTGGCTGTTTAACTGTTGAGGAGTGTATGAATATTCCTTTGTTCGGTAAAGTTGATTAAATAGATTGGAATAATTCATAAATAAGATTGCAAGAGGGGCTTAAAATATACTTTTAGATCCAATTTTAGGTTTATATATTTTTTGTAAACTTGATTAAATACAGCGGCTTTTAGTTTTGTTTATTTATGTTTGTAGTAGCGACAAGTAAATTCGTTCACTTTTTGTTGACATTCAAAAACAATAAAGGGAATATGCTCGCTAGTCGGGCTTATGCTCACCTGGTGTTTTGCACAAAAAGTAAATGTTTAAGGTAACCCAATGAACGCTAAAATTGATTTAGTAATATTTGATTGCGATGGGGTAGTCATCGACAGTGAAATACTCAGCGCTCAAGTGTTGATTGATATGCTTGCGTATTTAACGGTTAACATTGACCGCGGATATGTACAGCAACACTTTTTGGGGTGTAATTTTAAAACCGTAAGTCAAAAAATCCAAAACGCCTTTAATGTCACTTTGCCAAATAGCTTTGAAGATGATTACCGAGAAGCGCTCTTAAACGAGTTTGGTTCAGCGCTCAGTACAACCGATGGCATAAACGAAGTACTTAATAACTTAGCTGTGCCCAAATGTATTGCCACAAGTAGCAGTCCAGCACGTACAGCTAAAGCATTAGATATAGTTAATTTAAGTAACTGTTTTAGCAATACGATATTTACCAGCAGTGAAGTAAAGCGTGGTAAACCCGCCCCCGACTTATTTTTACATGCAGCTAAGCAAATGGGCGTAAAACCAGAGCATTGCTTGGTAATTGAGGACAGCGAAGCTGGCGTATGCGCAGCTATAAATGCCAATATGCAAGTACTGCATTATAGTGGCGGGCAGCACATGCAAGCGGCCATTAACTATGTTCATAAAGCGTATCCAAATGTTGCTCACTTAACCCATTGGCAGCAGTTTTTTACAGCTTATCCAGCACTTAAAAGTAAAAACATTTAAACATAACTACTTATACCAACACACATTTATAGGGTTTATAAGTGGCAAAATATAAGCGTTGTTAGTACTGATATTAATTATAAAAACTAAAACAAGTGGTTACGCGTTTATAAAACTAAATTATAAGAAGCAAAGTCTTTAGGTATTAAGTACTTTGCTGTTAACAACTAGGAAATACCATGGCAACGAGTCCACACACACACACATTTAAAGATGTAAACGAAGAGCAACTTCCGGTTGCTAATAATAAGCTTCACGGCTGGAAACATTTTGCAGGGCTATACGCTGGTGAACATGTTGCTGCCACTGAATTTGTTATTGGCGCAACCTTTGTTGCATTAGGCGCATCAACCATCGACATTCTATTGGGGTTATTAATAGGTAACCTGTTAGCAATGTGTTCTTGGTGGCTAATTACGGCACCCATTGCAGTACAAACCCGCTTAAGTTTATATAACTACTTAAACAAAATTGCTGGTAACTCAATGACCAAGCTCTATAACTGGGCTAATGTAGTTATTTTTAGTGTTATATCGGCGGCCATGATCACGGTATCCTCCACCGCCGTGCGGTTTTTGTTCGACATACCCGCGCAGCTTGATTGGTATCCAAACAGCTTTTGGTTTGTCGCCATTGTTTTAGCCGTTGGCTCAATTGTTGTATTTGTTGCTATGTATGGCTTTTCAACCGTTGCTGACTTTTCAAAACTGTGTGCGCCCTGGCTATTTGTTATATTTATTGCAGGCTCGTTCGCGTTATTCCCTGAGCTTTCAAACCACGTATTGGGTTCTACCTCTTTAACTAGCTTTAGCGACTTTATGACCATAGGCGACTCCTCCATCTGGACGGGCACCAATGCCGATGGTGAAAAAGGCATTGGCCTATTAGAAGTGATTGGCTTTGCATGGGCTGCTAACTCAATTACTCACTTTGGTTTAATCGACATGGCTATTTTTAGATTTGCTAAACGCAAAAGCTATGGCTTGTTCTCTGGTGTGGGTATGTTTTTTGGTCATTACTTAGCGTGGATCTCTGCCGGTATTATGGGCGCAGGTGTTGCGGTATTACTTAAAACAACCATTTCATCACTTGATCCGGGTGATGTTGCATACCATGCATTAGGTTGGACTGGCTTTGTTATTGTAATTATTGCCGGTTGGACTACAGCTAACGCAAACCTATACCGCGCTGGCCTTGCAGCACAATCTATATTTGTTAATCAGTCACGTGAGCGCACCACCGCCATAGTAGGTGTGGTAACCGTAATTATTGCGTGCTTCCCGTTTGTATTTTCACAAATGCTACCACTACTTACCTACGCCGGTTTATTAGTTGTGCCAGTGGGCGGCATTGTGTTTGCTGAACATGTGTTATTTCCTAAAATTGGCCTAACACGTTACTGGGCTAAATATAAAAATATTACCCGCAGCATCCCTGCTATTGCCTCATGGGCACTTGCACTTGTGTTCGGTTTTGGCTTAAACGCAATTGATGTAATGTCGTTTTACTACTTGTTTATTCCTACCTGGATTTTCACCATCGTTATTTACACACTTTTAGCTAAAAAATACGGTGCCGGTGAAGATTACACGCAAGAGATTGCAGCAGAAGAGCAAGAGCAACGTGATATTAAAGAATATCAAGCAGCTGAGGCTAAAGACATTCCAAAGCCAGTAATTGACAGCTCTGTATTTACCAAAGTTCTTAATGGCATATCGACTATTTCATTGGTGATTATTTTTATATTTGCCAGCCAAGTGATGTTTTTCAGTGACACTATGGTGATGTACAGCGCTAATAAGTCGCAGTTCGAAATTGCCTGTTTTATTTGTACTGTTATTTATTTTGTTACTGCGTACTGGTCGTTAAAACGCCATAAAGTACTCAATACAGCATCGTAATTACTTATCGTAATACAGTATCGTAATTTATATTTTATTTTTGTTTAGTAAGGTCGCACCATGACGCAACATCAACACACAAACGCTCTTGTTACAGGGCTAAACCAACAGAGCTTGGCTCAATTACCAAGCCATGTTGACACACCAAGTTACGACCGTAGCGCCGTTAAAGCGGGGATTGTTCATATTGGTGTAGGCGGCTTTCATCGTGCTCACCAAGCGGTATATGTTAACGAGCTTTTAAAAACCCCAGGCTCTGAGCAGTGGGGCATATGTGGTGTTGGCCTGTTAGAGGGTAACCGTGGTCTGCGTGATATTTTAAAGCAGCAAGATTACCTTTACACGCTAACTGTTAGACACCCAGACGGTAAAATAGATAACAAAGTAATTGGCTCAATGATCGACTTTTTGTTTGCTCCAGAGGACAAACAAGCGGTAATTAATAAACTCGCACACAGCGATACTAAAATTGTGTCGCTTACTATTACCGAAGGCGGTTATAACTTTAACCCGGCAACGGGCGAGTTTGATTACAGCAATCCAGATATTATTAACGACATTAATAACCCGAACGACCCAATTACGGCGTTTGGTTACATTACTGCTGCGCTAAAACTGCGTAAAGAGCAAGGTTTGGGCGCGTTTACAGTACAGTCGTGCGATAACATTCAGCATAACGGTAACGTAACACGCAAAATGCTTTTAGCCTTTGCCACAGAGCAAGACAAAAACCTAAGTGAGTGGATTGAGCAAAACGTATCGTTTCCAAATGCGATGGTTGACCGCATAACACCGGTATCTAAAAAGAGTGATATTGATTACGTGGTTGATGCCTATGGTGTTAGCGACGAGTGGCCAATTACTTGTGAGTCGTTTACACAATGGGTAATAGAGGACACATTTAGTGACTCTCGCCCAAATTGGGATGTTGTTGGTGCACAGTTTGTAACTGATGTGACGCCTTATGAAACCATGAAAATACGTTTACTTAATGCTGGGCATTCTGTGCTTGGTTTATTAGGTTCAATTCATGGTTATGGCACAATTGACGAAACGGTATCTGATGAATTATTTGCCACATACCTACGTGCTTTTATGGATAAAGAAGTAACGCCAAACCTTGAACCGCTTGAAGGTATTGATCTTCAAAGCTACAAAGATACGTTAATAGAGCGTTTTGCTAATCCTAATATTAAAGACAGCCTGGCGCGTATTTGCAGTGAAAGCTCAGCTAAACTGCCTAAGTTTTTAATTGCCACAATTAACGAAAACCTAGTACAAGGTCGAGATATATCGTTGGCAACACTTGTCATTGCTACTTGGTGTTTATACAGCGATAAAGGTGTAAGTGAAAAAGGCGAAAAGCTTGAAATTCAAGATGCGATGCACAAAGAGCTAAATGCATACGCGCAGCAAAGCCAAGCTAACCCAACTGCATTTTTAAAGCTAACAAGCTTGTTTGGTAAGCTTGAGCATAACGAAACGTTTACTGCTGAATATAAAAAGTCGATTGCTGCGTTGTATGCACCTAATAGTAAAATTAAAGCCATTATGCAGGCTGTACTTGAGCAAAAGAGTAACTAATTATGAGCATTTTAATTAATCATAAATCAGGCGAAAACGTAAGTGTTAGCTGCTTTGGCGAAGTGCTGTGGGATTGTTTTGACTCTGGTAAACGCTTAGGTGGCGCGCCACTTAATATGTGTGTGCGTATTAACTCACTGGGCATAAAAGCCGACATGATCAGCGCCGTTGGTAACGACGAGTTAGGCGCTGAGCTGCTCGGCGAAATTGCGAGCAAAGGCGTAAGCTGCGATTATATTGCTATTAACAGTGACAAAAAAACCAGCACGGTTGAGGTAACACTCGATAGTGGTGGCTCAGCAAGTTATGAAATAGTGGCAGATACAGCGTGGGATAATATAGCGCTTACAGATGAGTTACTGAGTAAAGTTAAAAGTAGCGATGTATTTGTATTTGGCAGCCTAATAGGGCGAAGCGAAACGTCTTTGGCAACATTAAATCAATTAGTTGATGTAGCAAACTTTAAAGTATTTGACGTAAACCTACGTGCGCCTCACTACACATTAGCAACACTCGTAGATTTAATGAACAAAGCCGACTTCATCAAATTAAACGACGAAGAGCTATACGAAATTGCTAAAGCTATGGGTTGTAAGTTCCATTCGCTTGAGCAAAACTTAGCCTTTATTGCTGCACAAACTAATACCGAATATTTATGTGTAACTAAAGGCAGCCATGGCGCATTACTCACCATTAAAGGCGAAAACTACTATAACTCAGGCTATTTAATTAGTGTTGTTGATACAGTTGGCGCAGGGGATTCGTTTTTAGGCTCGTTAATTTATCAGCTGTGCAGTAGTGATTGCGCACAACATGCGGTTGACTTTGCTTGTGCTGTTGGTGCTATGGTCGCCGAAAGTGCCGGAGCAACACCTACTTTAACGCATCAACAAATAAATGAGTTTATGAACCCATAAATAAATTGATGATTAGATATTGTTAATTTTTATCGATAACTTATCGGGCAGAATAAAAAAGGCAGATTTACTCAGTAAAACTGCCTTTTTTATTACTCTAAATCTTTACATTCTGCACAGTTAACGCTCAATAAGGCCACGAAATAGGTCTAAGTTATTTTATTCGACTATAGTATTAGCTAAACGTCTTATAGTAAGAATATTAATCCTTTGTTAATGTTCGTCGATTATTCACGGAATGAAAGGCCGGAGCGGCAAACAGTGCGCTCTTTAATACAAATACAAAAAGAGAAACATGCTTTATGATCATCTTTTTTATCTGCATCACAATTTTAATACTGGGTTATAAATTTTATAGTCCCTTTGTTGAAAAGCAAGCAGGTTTAGACTCAACGATTGAAACACCACAACAGCGCTTTAGCGAAGGTGTTGATTACGTGGCTATTCATCCTGTGCGTGCATTTTTAATTCAATTTTTAAACATCGCCGGTGTAGGTCCTATTTTTGGTCCTATTCTTGGTGCTTTATACGGGCCCGTTGCACTAGTTTGGATTGTACTAGGTAACGTGTTAGGTGGTGCTGTTCACGACTTCTTCTCAGGTGTTATGAGTATAAAAGAAGACGGGAAAAGCCTGCCAGAAATAGCCGGACATTACTACAACATTGTATTTAAAGGCTTTATGCTGATATTTACTGCCATGCTACTATTTTTTGTAGGCGTAGTATTTATTATGAGCCCTGCGGGCTTATTAAGTAACCTTGATTTTTTTGAAGGTACAATGCTGGCAAATAACACCTTTTGGGTGTTGGCTATTTTAGCGTATTACTTTTTAGCTACCTTGCTACCAATTGATAAAATTATTACTAAGTTTTACCCAATTTTTGGCGCTTTAATGATTGTAATGACAGTTGCTATTGCAGTTTCGTTATTAATTAACGCACCACACTTACCTGTTGCAGGTGACTTTTTAGCTTACTTTAGTGGCGATCATGCACATGACTTTTTAGAGCCCAACCCGGATGGTTTACCTACGTGGCCATTGTTATTTATAACAATTACCTGTGGCGCTATTAGTGGTTTTCACTCAACACAAGCACCTATTATTGCACGCTGTTTAACAAACGAAAAATATGTACGCCCGGTATATTACGGCGCCATGATGTGTGAAGGTATTGTTGGTTGTGTTTGGGCACTTGCTGGTATTGCAGCATTCCCAGAAGGTTATGCAGGTTTAAAAGCATTACTTGATCAAGGTGGCCCAGGTTTAGTAGTTAATCATATTGCTAATAGCTACTTAGGTGTATTTGGTGGTGTTATGGCTATTATTGCTGTAGCTGTATTCCCAATCACTTCAGGTGATACTGCGTTCCGTTCACTGCGTTTAACTGTAGTTGATGCGTTTAATATTCCACAAAGCTTACGTAACCGTTTATTAGTAGCGATTCCAATTTTAGCAATTGCTTACTTTATGACTAAGCTCGACTTCTCGCTTATTTGGCGCTACTTTGCGTTCTCAAACATGCTGCTTTCTACTAGCGTATTATGGCTGGCAACTAAGTACTTGTTTGACCGCGGTGCATTCCATTGGATTGCCAGTATTCCTGCAGTAATTGCCACAGCAGTGACGCTTTCATACATTATGACAGCGGCAATTGGTCTTAACTTATCAAGTGATATGGGCAAACCAATTGGTGCAGTGGTAGCAGTGATTGGCTTTATTACACTTGCCATAGTGCACTCTAAGCACAAAGGTAGAGTAAAAGTTATTAATTAAAAAATGACTATAAATCATAAGTGTTAATTAAAAACGAGCAGTTAAACCTGCTCGTTTTTTTATGCCTAATAATAAAAGCTCCATCACACTTACGGCTAAATAACATGACTTAATTTAATGCTACCAATATAACTGTTATTATTTGTTAATTGCTTTAACTGAGTTAGGAAAAAAAATGAAAATAGCCGCTGATTTTAGTAAGCGCGTTGTTGTACATAGTGAAAAACTAGAGTGGGTAGCCTCGCCAATGGCGGGAGTACATAGACGCCCTTTGGACAGAGTAGGTGATGAAGTTGCCCGCGCTACAAGCATAGTGCGCTATGCGCCTGGCAGTGAATTTTCGCCGCATATACATACAGGTGGTGAAGAGTTTTTAGTGCTCGATGGCGTATTTCAAGATGAGCACGGCGATTACCCTGTAGGTAGTTATATTCGCAATCCTCCCCAGTCAAAGCACAAACCGGGATCTCAGGGGGGCTGCGTAATATTTGTAAAATTGTGGCAGTTTCAACCACAAGATAGACAGCATGTGTGTTTACACACTAAAAAAATGCAAGGCGTTACGCACCCCCAGTTTAATAATGTTAGCGTAATTTCTTTATATAAAGATAACTTTGAAGAGGTAAGCTTACTGCACTTTAAACCTAACGCCGACATGGTTATAAATGCAAAGGATGGGGCTGAGCTGTTAGTACTTGAGGGGTTGCTTAACGAGCAAACAGATACCCTTATTAAAAATAGCTGGTTAAGAGTGCCTATTAATAGCACTGTTAATGCTAAAGCAGGAAGTACAGGCGCAACAGTCTGGCTTAAAACCGGTTATTTAACTGATGTAGCAAACCAAATCACTCGATTAAAAAATGCATAATTAACCACTTCAAATGAAGTAGCAAAACCCCCGTTATAGCTGAGCTTTGAGTTGTATCAGTATGGGCCTTAAGCTATCACCTATACTCAAAGTACATTTATTGTAAGAGTACTTATTATGGTTGGTTTAACGCACGGTTTATCTATTGGCATTGAACGCTCAGGAAGTGAGTTTTTTTTAACGCTAAAAGCGGTAGGTACATTAACTCACAAAGATTATAAGATTATTACGCCCATGATCGACTCAGCCCTAAGTAAAGTGGATCACCCTATAGTTAAAGTGCTGATAGATGGCTCACAATTAGAAGGTTGGGAAATTAGAGCTGCATGGGATGACTTAAAGCTTGGGTTAAAACACGGTAAAAACTTTAAAAAAGTGGCTGTTTACGGCAATAAAGAGTGGCAAGCAACCTTAGCCAAAGTAGCGGGCTGGTTTGTAGCAGGTAAAGTAGCCTACTTTGAAAACGCCACCACAGCCATTGAGTGGCTACAAGAGTAGTATTAATGTGTGGTAAGTATAAATAAAATAGCAGTAAAGTTATGTGTTTTTATTTTTTAACCTCGGCCCACTGGGCTTTTAGCCAGCGGCTTAGGGTAATAATATCGGTTTGTTTTGCTCGCGATTTTTTATATACAAAATAAAATTTACAGCCGGTTTCAACTCCATGCAGTGGCAACTTAACTAAGTGGTTATCGTGCTGTGAGGCAATAAAAAACGCATCAATAAGCGTAATACCTAAATTATAACGCGCAGCTTCTGCGGCCAGTATAACGTGACTAAAGTGATTAACTCTTACGTTTTTAGGTAGCTCAAAGCCGCCGCTTTTACACCATTGCTGCCAGTCATTGGTGCTACGTTGCTCTGACTCATCATACTGCACCGACAACAGCGGGTGCTTCCATAATTCATTGGGCAGCGATTGATTTTTTAATTGCTGCCACATGCCTTTGCCACAAGCAGGGTAAAGCTTTTCTGCAAATAAAAATAAGCTGACAAACTCACCTTTAGGTGGCGTTGTGGTAATAAAACAATCGGCAACACGGTCGCTAAAATCCGCCTCATCTACAATCATATTTAAAGTTAAGTCGATATCTGGCGAGTCATGTTTAAAGCTTTCTAATCGCGGTATTAACCACTTTACAGCTAACGAGCTATAAAGTGCTAAACGAATATGCTCAGGCTCGCCGTAACGTATTTTTTGTGTGGCAGAGGCTAAACTGGTTAATGAATGACTCACTTCTTGATAGTAACGATTGCCCGCGTCGGTTAACGAAAAGCTACGACCACTGCGGTTAAATAGCGGCTCGTTTAAATATTGCTCTAGTAATTTAACCTGATGGCTCACGGCACTTTGCGTCACATTAAGGTGTTCAGCCGCTTTAGAAAAACTATTTAATCGCGCTACAGATTCAAAACACTGAACAGCACGTAATGGGGGCAATTTCATTATTAGTTAAACTCATGCTAAAAGTATTTTAATCATTATACATAATTAAACGAATTGCTCTATGCTAGCGTTTTTAATTTGCGGGCACGGAGTAACAATGCAAAAAATATCGGTTGGCTTAGGCATGACATTACTTGTGGTGGGTAATATTATTGCGGTTTTTTCTGATGCTATAATCAAAACTTTACCAGCAGAAAGTCCCACGTTTCAGTTTGTATTTATGCGCCAACTTACCGCAGTATTAATTTTGCTCCCGTTTTGTTTGTCGGCGAATAAAAAACATTTATTTGCCGGTTTAAAATGGCATGCGGTACGCGGACATGTATGGTTATTTGGTATTATATTTATGGTGTTTGCGCTAAAAGCTTTACCGCTTGCAACCGCTAACGCTATTTTTTATGCAGCGCCTTTATTAATGCTGCCTTTAGCAGTAATGATATTTCGTGAACAGCTAACAAAAAGCAGCATAGCTGTGGCTGTTATTGGCTTTATAGGGGTACTTATTGTTATTCAGCCTACCGACATTAATTGGGCGGCTATATTTGCACTTGTAGTCGCAATTACACTGGCAATAAATAATGTACTAATACGAAAGTTACCTAAACATCATAGTATTATGCAAACTTTGTTACTTACCAATTTAGTAGGTATGCCTGTGGGATTAGGTTTGGCGCTGTGGGAAAACGAGCCATGGCATTGGGCCGCACTTATTACTGCGTTTGGCTCTACACTGTTTATTTTAATTTATGCGGGAATTTGCGTGTATGTTTATAGCAAAATCGAATCGAGCCAAGTTGCTAGCGCTGAATATAGTGGCTTAGTGGCGGCTGTCGTTGTTGGTTTATTTTGGTTTGGCGAAGTGCCTACACTTGGCTTAATAATTGGCGCATCGTTAATTATTTTACCCTTAGTATGGTTGGCTAACGTACAAAAAAACAAACAGCGATTGGTTAAACGTCAACTCACAAAATAAACTACTGCGCGTGGTGTGCACTGCGCAGTAGTACTTAGTGTTTAAGCCAAATAAACAAATGTAAGTTAATTTTCGCTTATATTACTTTTGTAAACCAAACGGGTCGTCAATACTGTGGCTAGGCTCGGTAAACCATTTTGCACCACTGTCGGTCATATAAAAATGATCTTCTAAGCGCACCCCAAATTCATCCGGTATAACCAGCATTGGCTCGTTACTAAAACACATGCCAGCGGCTAGTGGCGTTTTATTACCGCCTACCAAATAAGGCCATTCGTGAATATCTAAACCAATGCCGTGGCCTGTACGGTGCGGGCAACCAGGTGTTTGATAATCAGGGCCTAAACCTTGCTCAGCTAAGTAGCTGCGCGCAGCTGTATCTACGTCTTCACATGGCACGCCAATTTTTGCTGCAGTGAAAGCTGCAATTTGTGCTGCTTTTTCATTATTCCAAAATTGACGTTGGCGATCAGTTGCTTCACCAAACACATAAGTGCGGGTAATATCAGATAAGTAATCATGTACTTTACAGCCAGTATCAATAAGTACCATGTCGCCTTTTTTAAGGATTTGCGGATCTTTTACCCCATGCGGAAATGACGTTGCAAGCCCAAATAACACGATACAAAAGTAGTTACCCGGCGCGCCTACTTTTTGATGCGCTAGCTTTATAAACTCTTCAACTTCAGTGGTACTAATACCCTCGTGCAGCATGCTTGCCGTAGCTTGGTGAACCACTAAGGTCATATCCATAGCGCGTTGCATTAACGCCAGCTCATTGGCTGATTTATGCATTCTACAATGTGCTGTAACAGGTTGAGCATTCACTAAATTTAAGCCCGTTTGCGCTTTATTAATACCATCAAAAATAAAGAACTGCGCGCTTTCGTCAATACCAATAGTGCCATTAGCCGCAATACCCATTTCCGTTAATATATTAACAAATAACTGATATGGGTTTTGATGCTCTTGCCAACCACGGATTGGCCCGTCAATTACTTTAAAACCATTGAGTGAGCCAATTTCAAAATAAGGAGCTATGTATTGCACTTCACCTTTAGCAGGCAAAATTGCGCCAACTAAACGCTCACTTGCATACCAACGCATACCGGTAAAATAAGCCAGGTTAGTACCTGCATTTAAATAAATGGCATCAATGCCATTGTTTTGCATATACGTTTGCGCTTTGGCTATACGAGATAAATATTCTGCCGGTTGAATAGGGGTTAAATCGCTGGTCATATTGCTTAAGCTAGCGAGTGCTTGTTCTTTGGTTTGGGTGCCAATACCAATTGTGGTCATAATGATCTCCTCTTTTATGCGGCTATTGTGCTTGTGCGGCAGGTTAACTGCAAGTTGCTTGCGGTAAAACTTTGTAATCTGAGCATGTATTTAATAAAGCCAATGCGCTATATTAATCTAAGTGCTAGGCAGTTTGATTGCTGCGTATGTTGTTTAGTAAACTATAAAAATAAAAACAAAGGTGGTTGTATGGCTCTGTTGTGGTTGGGGGTTTTATTTATAATAATTGGCACTTTGCCATTTGTACGCTGGTTAAAATGTAAAGTAAGTAAACGCCACTGGCGGGTTTGTGTTGTAGAACAAATAACTGCCGTGGCAAATAATCAAATAACAGCACCCGAAATGTTGCATCAGCCAACTATGCTAGTGAGTTTTCGTTTTGATGGGCAGGTGCACAGTGTATTAGTGGAATATCGTGAAAAAATGTTTACCCGTTTTAAACAAGGTAAAACCTGCACACTGTTAGTTGACAAAAATAACCCGCAGCAGGTTTATAATAACGCAATA
Source organism: Pseudoalteromonas sp. SCQQ13 (assembly GCF_015864415.1). Classification (NCBI taxonomy): domain Bacteria; kingdom Pseudomonadati; phylum Pseudomonadota; class Gammaproteobacteria; order Alteromonadales; family Pseudoalteromonadaceae; genus Pseudoalteromonas; species Pseudoalteromonas sp. SCQQ13. Next base: position 138,983 of record NZ_JADYXG010000004.1, read on the forward strand.
CTTTGGCAAAGCTACGGGTTAGTATGGTTATTAGCCGGTATTAGTTTATGTGCTTTTAGTTATTTTAGTTTAATTTAGCTTGATTTAAATCCCCTCGTTATCCCTTAATAGCGTTTAAGTGCAGCGCTTTTGAGGGAGCTTACCATGCGTTTTATACTCTGTTTACTCTTCTTTTATCTCATCCTAACACTCGTTTTACAGCTACCAGATTAATTTTACAGTTGCGCAGATGATCAAAAAACTCGTCATTGGTTTAATTATTGCGCGGTGGTTTTTCACGCTGAAATGTAAGTAAGTGGGCTCATTGTTTCCTCTGTGTTTTTGTTATGTTTACTTTATGTTTGCCCTTGTTAATCAATGGTTTGTGACCCCTGTAAAATCTTATACTATCGTTGTTTGCTATATTGAATAACCTCCAGTGGTTGGATAAAATCCTTTTCAAATTGGTTATTACTGATCACAGCTCATTTACTACGAGTTATCGTAGCTGATCATTATTAGCGCCAAAACAGTTAGCTTAAAGTTAACAGCTATATGCCTTTAATTTTTACTGACACAAAGTTAACTAAAAACTCTACCTTTAAAAGTAACTAATTTCGTATTTGTAGCTAGCAACCAGCACTGCTTAGCTAAATTACGGCTGCATTTAATTAAATAGCGCTGCAAATACATTTAATGTAACCCCACAACGACTATGGTAAACATGAAATATAACAAACGAATTAAACCCTCTTTATCACTACTTTCAATATTATGCGCAGCTACAATGAGTGTTCACGCAGCAGAGCGCCCCGCTGGTTTATCGGATGAAGATATTGCATACGTTAAACAGTTAATTAATAATGAAATGCAAGCGCAGGATGACGCTAAAGCTAAGCAAGAATTGGATAATGGGTTTGAATTTAATGGGTATTTTCGCTCAGGTACAAACACCATTATAGGGAGTGGCAGTAAAAATAATGGCTCTTGTTATTCACTAAACTACCCTAAAAATGATGGGGTTTATTATCGCTTAGGTAACGAATGCAGAGATTACAGCGAGTTTCAGCTGACTAAAAAACAGCAGCTAAATGGGGTTAATTTTAAAGCCGTATTTATGATGGACTTTGCCGGGGATTCAAGAGATCCAACCGCAACGGAGGAGTGGTCTAGACGCTCAAGGCAGCTTTATGTAGAAACAGACAACTTACTCGATAATGGTACGCTATGGATTGGCCGCAGATATTATTACGATAAGGCAGTTGGTAGCGTACATATATTAGATTACAAACATATGCAAAGCTCGGGTAACGGCGTGGGTGTGTCCGACATTACGGTAAATGAAACCGATAAGCTGCATCTTGCTGCCATCACTTATGGTGGCGAGGGCGAACTTACAGGTAACAAAGCCACTGCAGATACTAACTATCAAAACTTTATGGCCGACGTACGCTATGAAATGGATGTAGGCGATGCGGGTAAAGTGGTATTTGCACTGCAAAACTTATTTGTAAATGATGCAATTGATGAAGCAGGGCTTACCGATGGCAGAACGTTTACAGTGCAATGGCAAAAGCAGTTAGGCAATGTTGATCAAAAAACAGTGATTCAATACGGTACTGGAGCCATGGCGCAAAACCCAGGCGCTGCCGGTACTGATGGCGGAAGCTTTGATTATGCGGCAGATAGCAGCTCAAGTGGCTTTCGTATTTTTAATAATGGCTTAGTTGATATTACCGAAAAATTTAAACTAGATTACATGGTAATGTACGAAAAATCATCTGATTATCACACCCTAAAAAGTGTTGGTGTGCGCCCGCATTATTCAATATCGCCGCATTGGAGTGTGCTTGGTGAAGTGGGTTATAACGCTTATCAAACTAAAACAAACGGCATTGAAAATGATGAGCAAACACTCATGAAATATGCGCTAGCATTACAAGCAACAGCCGACTCTACCGAATATTGGTCGCGTCCATCGTTACGCTTTTACCTAAGTAACTTTGATTGGAACAAGGCTGCTGGGCAAGAGTCTGGGTTAAGTGTTGCAGGCAAAGAGGGCGACGAAAGTGCCTTAGTTGCAGGCGCTCAGGTTGAAATTTGGTTTTAATACGCAGTATTAATGCGCCATAAAAAATACAATAAAATAAGTTTCGTAGGCGCATTTAGTGCCTACGAAACGTTAATTAACCTCGCTATAAAATTAATCTAAACCATCACTTAATGGTTTTTCTTGGCAATGCTTGCTGGTGGTACGCCATAGGCTTGTTTAAATAATCGGCTAAAATGGCTAGGGCAATTAAAACCCAGCTCATAACACGCTTGGCTAACCGTGCGCCCCTGTAACAATTTACTATAGGCTTTTTTAAGCCTAAGTTGCTGCTGCCACAGTGCTGGGCTAGTACCAAACGCCAACTTAAATTGTTGATAAAACTTGCTGCGACTCATGCAGGCAATTTTACACAGCCTCTCTATATCCAATGCCTCATTTAAGTGCTCTTCTATGTATTGCAAAGCATTATTTACCGGTGTTTTAAGCTGCGGATTATTGCCATGTTTTAGTAATAAATCTCGACTTTGCTGCTGTAGCAAACGGGTAATAAGCTCGTTTAACGATAAGTCGATTAAATAACCTCGCTGCTCGTCGGGCTCACTAAATAAATGCACTATACGCGCTAAAAGTTGTTGGGTTTGGCTATTGTGCTGGCTATGTACCAGCTGTGGTGTATAGGCAAATAAGTCATCGCTGGCAAAGCGTTGCTCAATATTGAGTGCATTAGCCACCTGCGTTATTTTATCTGTACTTATTTCTATGGCAAGGCAGGTGGTAGGCGCGCTTAAAGATGCTTGTTCAAAGTCAATTAACACCCCTTGCTCTGGTGCTAACACAAAGGATTCGTGAGGTAAAAATGCCTTATGATATTGGCAGCTCTCTACATGCATTACCTTTTTACCACTAAGCATGGCGCAAAAAAGTAATTCTTTTGAATGCAAAGCTACTTTTTGCGCATTTTGATAAGTATCGTAAATACTTAGCTCGCTATTATCGGCAGCAAAGGTCACTTTATTTTCAATTAGCACCTTTAATTGCTGACGTTGCTTATTTAATTGCGGAGTATGCATTTTAATCCCTTTTAAATCTGGACTCATAGACAACTTTTGTGGACAGCAATACATGCTTTTAAGTGTTTGATAGTCTAATGTCAATCAATGCTGATTAATTATAAAACAGCACTTGATTAAATATAAAGCAAAAAGACTTATTTAATAGCTCGACTTTTAGCTAATAACAACAAGAGAGTGTCACTATGATTTATGCAAATCCAGGCGAAAAAGATGCACTAATTACCTTTAAAGCGCAATACGAAAACTACATTGGTGGAGAATGGGTAAAGCCAGTAAACGGCCAGTACTTTGAAAATATTAGCCCTGTAAACGGCAAAGTGTTTTGCAAAGTAGCGCGCTCCGACAAAGACGACATTGAGCTTGCGCTCGACAAAGCCCATGCAGTAAAAGCGCAGTGGGGCACTACATCGGTTACCGATCGTAGTAACGTATTACTAAAAATAGCCGACCGTATTGAACAAAATTTAGAGTTACTTGCGGTTGCCGAAACGTGGGACAACGGCAAGGCAATTCGCGAAACACTCGCGGCCGATATTCCATTAGCCGCCGATCACTTTCGTTATTTTGCAGGTTGTCTGCGCTCACAAGAGGGCGGTATTAGTGAAATTGATGAAACTACCGTTGCCTATCATTTTAATGAACCGTTAGGTGTAGTTGGGCAAATAATTCCGTGGAACTTCCCAATACTAATGGCAGCGTGGAAGCTAGCCCCAGCCTTAGCTGCGGGCAACTGTGTAATACTAAAACCGGCAGAGCAAACCCCTGCCTCTATTTTAGTGTTAATGGAAGTGATTGGCGACTTACTGCCAGCGGGCGTACTCAACGTAGTTAATGGCTTTGGTAAAGAAGCAGGTGAAGCTTTGGCTACCAACACCCGCATTGCTAAAATCGCCTTTACGGGGTCTACCCCAGTGGGTTCACATATTTTAAAATGCGCCGCCGAAAATATTATTCCGTCAACGGTAGAGCTAGGTGGTAAGTCACCCAATATTTTCTTTAGCGATGTAATGGACAAAGACGACGCTTTTTTATCTAAAGCAATAGAGGGCGCAATACTGGCCTACTTTAACCAAGGTGAAGTATGTACTTGCCCATCGCGACTATTTATTCAAGAAGATATTTACGAGCAATTTATTGAACGCATTTTACAGCGTACAGCACAAATTAAACGCGGTAACCCGCTAGATACCGAAACCATGGTAGGTGCGCAGGCGTCTAAAGCGCAATTTGATAAAATATTAAGCTACATCGAAATTGGTAAAAAAGAAGGCGCCGAAGTACTTACCGGTGGTAACGTAGAGCAGTTAAGTGATGATCTTAACGGCGGATATTACATTCAGCCTACGCTATTAAAAGGCACCAACGACATGCGGGTATTCCAAGAAGAGATTTTTGGCCCGGTTATTTCAATGTCGACCTTTAAAGACGAAGCCGAAGCGTTGGCACTTGCCAATAGCTCTGAATTTGGTTTAGGCGCCGGTGTATGGAGCCGCAACATGAACCAAGCGTATCGTATGGGGCGTAAAATTGAGGCAGGCCGTGTATGGACTAACTGTTACCACATGTATCCGGCTCATGCCGCGTTTGGCGGCTATAAAAAATCAGGTATTGGTCGCGAAAACCACAAACTCGCACTGGGTCACTACCAACAAACTAAAAACCTATTAGTAAGCTACAGCGAAGATCCGCTCGGCTTCTTTTAATTTTAAGTACAAAGTTAAAATAAACAACCGTTAAGTAATAAGCGCTGCATATTTGCAGCGCTTTTTTGTACATTGGTTTAATTAATTTAAAACGACTCAACCGCGTTATCGCTCCTAGCACTAGGATAGTGCGTACCATGAAATTACATAAAAGTTGTAACCCATACCCATTGAAGGTAAGCATCAATCGTGTTTTTGCACACTTTTCATTATATGTGTTCTTTTTTCCGTGTTAAAAAAGGGTGTTTCATACAAGCTAAATTTTATAATTAATAACTGTATAAATTTGCAATAGTTGCGGCTTTGTCGGACAACATTATTAAAAGTCGTTTTGGGGCATTTTAACAAAGGCAATTTTATAACACACGTAATTACTTGTTTACATTAGAGTTGTTTGATGGAATTATTGAGCAATGTAATATACGCCGTTTTGGGGTGTTATAAACCCCCATAGTGGTGTTCAATAAGCTGTTAGCCAAATGGTCTATCTAATTAAGGAGTAAATAGTTGGCAGGATTTAGTAGTAGTTCAAGGCCTATTAGCAAAGTGGTTGGCGCAATAGAAGATCACGGCTTTGTTATATTGAATGCTCTAGGGCCACTAGGGGTGGCAGTTTTCCTAACATTCGTTGCTGATTGGTGGGACGGTAATAATTTAGGAAATGTATCTCATTTCAAGGAGTTCTTGTTAGCATTCAAGTTTTTCGTATGGAATCCTATTACAGGGGCAATTTTTTTCCTGTTGTTAACATTGTGGGGCGCTGTTGGTCAGGCTAAAGATCTTCGAGCGCTTAAAGCTATGAATGACTCTAATTCTGAAGAAATAGCAGATCTTAAACTAGAAAATGATAAGCTGAGAATAGAGGTGTCAAACCGAGAAAATAGATTAAGAGCTGAGGTGGAAAATAATTACTTGTTGGCAGAAGAATTAATTAGCTCATTCAAGAGAATGGCACACCTTTGGACATGTCAGATTTTTAATGAAATGACATTCACTGTTAAGCATAGAATATCTATTTATTACTTAGATAGTGAGAAGAAGAATCTTGTTATTCTCGATAGATTTGCAAAAAATCATGAATTCAACCAGCCTGGTCGACCATTCTTTTCAAGGAACCAAGGTGTAATTGGAAAAGCGTGGGCTGAGGGTGAGTATTTCGATAAATCTATCCCCATTTTTAACAGAAAGAATACAAACTACTATCAATATCTTGATGATAATTACGGATTCTCAAGAGATATTAGCTCCCGATTGAGAATGAAGAGTTGTACTATTGGTGGGTTTGCTATTGAGGATGCTCACGGCCACTATATAGGTGTAGTAATTTTTGAAAGCCAAGATCAGAACGATTTTGATGATTCTAAACTAAGAGAGTTGGTAAAAAGAGAGAACCACAGATTGGTTGAATTCATATCAGATGCATCGTCACGAGATATGAGACCTTTGCCAGCACAAGATGGCGGCAGAAGCGAAGGAGAGGCTGATGAGCAAAAAGTTGCATGACCTTATGGCGTTTCTATACTCAAAAATAACCCATAAGGCTGACTTATCAAAGGCCAGATTTACTAAGCTGGTATACCTCGCTGACTGGAAGATGAGCCAAAAACATGGTCGCACTATCTCGAATATAGAGTGGCTTTTCAATCACTATGGTCCATATGTGGATGATGTTGTGAATCTCGCAAGAGATAGTTCCGACTTTAATGTGGTTGTTACACGAAACCCGTATGGAAGCTTAAAAGAACAAATTGAATTTGTAGGCGATATAAAAAACTATAACTCCATAGATTCTGATGAGGTTCAGGTTATCGAAGAAATTGTTCGTGAAACTGACTCTCTGTATTTCAACGATTTCATTGATCATGTCTATTCGACTTTCCCTGTAAAAGAAAGTAATCGATACGCTGTATTAGATCTTCCAAAAATGGCGCAGAAGGAAGTATTGGCTAACAAAGCGTTACACCGGACAAGCCGGTGAACGCGGCGTTAGCCTTACAAGGATAATCATGGCTGAATCTGATGACGATATGAATAAAAGAAAGCTAAGAGAGTTGGAAGGTAAGAATATTGCCTTTTATTCAACGCTACTATCAGCATGGATTCAGACTAAGATGGAAAGGGATAAAACATTAGTAACCCTTTCATCCGCCGCTATAGGTTTATTAGTTACTATTTTGACAACAGTTGGTGTAACTCACCATTACATTCTTTTTATATATATTGCTGCATTTATAGGTTTTGGTATTTGTATTGGTACTTCATTAACAATTTACCAATTAAACTCTAAACACTTAGAAAACGAACTTAGCAACAAAACAAGCAAAATAAAATTAGAAAAATACGACAAGAGATCATTTAACTCTTTTCTATTTGGCGTATTATTCTTGTGTTTAATAGGTATATATTCGGCATACAGTTCATTAACAATAACGGAGAATAGCACTATGAGTAATGAGAATAAGCAATTAGATACCTCAGAATGGGAAAAAAGAAGTCTCGATGGTATTTCGGACTTAAAACCACAAGAGCCAGAACCAGCCAAACAAGACTCGGATGACGAGTAAGGCTAACAACACGCCCTGAGGTGGACAGCAAGCACTAAAGCTCACTTACCACCGCAAATTTTAACAGCGGTGATTCCTTACTTTTCAATGCGATTAAGTAAGTTGATTCATCGTAGGGCGTATGTGTTTTCCAGCACCTAAATAGTATTTTTATCCACTTAAATGCTAATGATTTGATGATGGTACTATGGGGGTTTCTGTAGGTTTCTTGCTGCCGATAATAAGCTTTTCCCAAAATGAATAACGAATAGTAAAACCAGCCCATTCTACAAATTTTTGTCTTAAAAATTTAGAAATTAAACAGAGCCCCTTAAAGTTTTCACTTGGCGTATTCATAGAGTATTTTATTTATACCAATCTACATCAAAAGGCTTTAAGTAGATTGGTATTGTGTGATGTGCAATATAGTTGTTTTTACTTGTTTTTAAACGGCATGATGAGTAACCCCCACAGCGAGGCATTTTGCTTAGCACTTGGGTATTCAACCAAGCCTATATCTATTTCTGCGTCGACTTTTTTGGCCTCACTTTTATAGCTGCCAAAAAGTTTGTCCCACCAAATAACGCTAAAACCATAGTTTGAGTTTGTTTCACTCACTACTTTACTGTGGTGAATGCGGTGCAGTATTTGCGTCATTAATATCAGGCGTAGTGGCTTTTCAATGGCGTTTGGTAGGCGTATGTTTGCATGGTTAAACAAGGCGAGTCCATTTAACGCGATTTCAAATATAAGTACGGCAATGGCGGGTACGCCAAGTGCAGTAACTGCAATGAGTTTTATAACTATGCTAAGCACAATTTCGATGGGGTGAAAGCGCAGGCCGGTACTGGTATCTACATGCGCATCGGCGTGGTGTACGCGGTGCAAACGCCATAATAGTGGCACTTTATGAAACAATCTATGCTGCCAATAAATGAGTATATCGAGCAGTACAAGGCTTAGCACTATGGTTACTATGCTAGGTATGGCTAGTTGGTTAAATAAGCCAATGCTGTGCTCATGATTGTAAAGTGCTACTGCGGTTAAACCAAGTGGTACGGCTAAGCGCGCAATGATAGATGAGGCAAACACTAAGCCAAAATTTGCAAACCAGCGAGTGCTGCTTTTAATGGGCGATTGCCTTGCGGGCTGTCGCCATTCAAGCAGCATCATTATGACTAAAATGCTAAAAAAGCAACCGAGTCGCCACCAAACTTCGTTAGTCATTATTATTTATAACCTCATTGGCTTCTTGCTGTTTAAGTGTGTGGTAGCCGCCATGTATACGGGTAAATATGGTAATGGCACAGGCAAAAGCAAATATGCCTGCGAGGAGGGCAAAGTGCTGCGGCCAAATACAAAAGGCTATAAATAGCGCTATTGTTTCTGTGCCTTCGGTTAAGCCATTTAAGTAATAAAAGCTTTTGTATTTAAATTGCGGCTTTTCGAGTTTAAACTTTTCAGCGGCTATGGCAAAGGCTAAAAAGCTTGAACCCGTGCCAATAAATGCAGCGAGTAATATTGCGCCTGCAATGGCGTTTTGTTCGGGGTTTGCCAAAATAAAGCCAAGCGGAATGGCCGCGTAAAATAAAAAGTCGAGTGTAATATCTAAAAAGCCGCCGGCGCTTGAGCTTAAATTAGCATGACGTGCTAGTGCGCCGTCAAGCCCATCTAAAATGCGATTTAAAACAATGGCAGCTAATGCGCCGTACCACATTTCAAAAGCAAGTAATGGCACTGCGAGCAAGCCAATTAAAAAGCCAAATACCGTTAGCTGATCGGGTGTTATGCCGCGTTTATGTATCAGCATTACCACAGGCTTTAACAGTGGTTTTATTACAGGGGTGATAAATTTATCTAACATAGGGTGCCTTGTGCGCTTAAAGTACAGTATTTAAGGTGAAAAGTTTACCGTTTGCAGCGCCGTAATCGCTATGATCGTGCGTTACCATAATGGCAGGCAGTTTATGTTGGCGTATTTGGCTAAACACCAGTTCACGGGTATCAACGCGCAGTTGCGTGTCGAGCTTACTAAAAGGCTCATCGAGTAAAATAGCTTTTGGCTCACTTAATAACAGTCGTAATAGCGCAACACGTGCTTGTTGACCGCCCGACAAACTATCGGGATGGCGATTGGCCATTCCTTTTAAACCGACTTGCTCAAGTGCGTGTGCTATTTTTTCAATGCGTTGTTTTTTGTCCCCTTTGGGCATAGCAAAAGCAATATTACCCGCCACACTTAAGTGCGAAAACAATAAAGCGTCTTGATACAGTACGCCAATATGGCGTAAATGCGTGGGTAAATCATTTATATTTTTACCGTTAAGCCACACCTCTCCAGTGGCTTTAAAGCCACTGGGTAAAGTACCTGTAAGCCAATTTAATAAGCTTGATTTACCACTGCCCGATGGGCCCATAATTGTTAGAATTTCACCGCCATTAACTTGCTCGTTTAAGCTAAGTAGTCGCTCATTTTGGCGATAAAGCTGACAATTTTTAATCTGTAAAGATGACTGCATTAAAAAACCTTTAACTCAATACTGTTTAATATAGGTACTTTACACTCGTGCACTTTTAAAAAAGTACTTAGGTAAAACCCATGCCAGTATAAATCCAATAAGCGGGAGTGCCATTTGCATAATAGCGTATACGGCACTGGTGCGCCTACTTGCGCCATTTGCCAGGGTAACGGCTTCGGTTGTTATGGTGGCTATACGCCCGCCACCGGCTAAAAGTGTTGGTAAGTATTGACCAAAACTGATCGCTAATCCCAATGCGGCTGCAATTAAAATAGGTGCAAATAACTGCGGTAATTTCACCTTAAAAAACACTTTGCAAGGCGCTGCGCCCAAACTTGCTGCAACGCGCGCAAAGCGAGAGTCTAACCGCCTATAACTGCTCGCGAGTGACAAAAATACGTAAGGCAAAACAAACAGTAAATGGGTAAACACCACATTAAAAAATGCGGCTTGGTTATTTACCCATTGTTGTATCCATACTAGGCCAAACAAAAAGGCAATACTGGGTACTAATAGTGGTAAGTAAATAATTAAACTGGTAAAGCGAGAGATGGGTTTGTCGCTTAACTGCTCCGACTCTAAACACAATAAAGTAACCGTAATGGCAAATACCGTTGTTACTAAACCAATAGCTAGGGTATTAAAAAGCGGGTTGCTCATTTGCATTAATGCACTGTTAAAATGCAGTAGTGTAAATTGCTCAGGGAGTGCATCGGGAAAGCGCCAAAAGCCCGCAACCGACCACAAAATAAGGGCAATTAGCGACAGTAAAATAAAACCGATCACTAAAACGGTGAGCATTACCGTTAGCTTTTGCCAATAAAATCCGCCGTATTCGCGCACCCCGTTAGTGAGTGAATCGCTAAATAATACCTTTATCGCTTTTTCGCCGCTAAGCCAAAGCGCAAGTAACCCACCCGTGAGTGCCAGTTGTAGCAAAGCACCGGCTGAGGCTTTAATACGTAAGTTTAAATCGACATCGTTAAACCAATGCATAATAGCTACCGCTAATGTTGGCGGTGTATTTGGGCCTAAAATAAGTGGCATTTCTACACTGGCGCTGGCATAAGCGAGCACAGCTAAAATAGGTAAACGCAGCAGTGGGTAAAGGCTAGGGAGTATTACTTTAAAAAAGGCGGTCATGGGGCAGTAACCCAAATTAAGCGCAACTTTATGTTGCTGGCGTAATTTTTTGCCAAGTTCAGGCTGCGCCAGTACGCCTAGTGCCATTAATAACAAAAATGGCAGTTCTTTAAGCGTTAACCCTAAAATTATACTAATGCCGAACGAGTCATGCGGAAATAGGCCGTTTGGTGCAAGTTCCCACCCGCTTAACCAAGGCGATATAATTCGTGAAATCATGCCTGAAGGGGCAATTAAAAAACCTACCGCAATAGCCGCTGCAGCGTGAGGTATAACTAAAATAGGGCTCAGTAAACGCTGAATGCGGTTAAGCCAAGGGCTGTTAAAAAAAGCGGCTAAAATCATCAAAGTAATAATAAAAGCAAGTAAGGTACTTATTAAACCGGTGCCAATACTTAGCATAGCCATATTTACTAGGCCGGGTGTTTGCCAAAGCATGGTAAAGCCTTGCAAGCCAAATGTTGTTTGATCAAGTGCAGGGGCATAACCAAAGGCGGGTAGTAACACACTAATTAAGCCGCCAAGTACGGGTAAAATAAGTAAAACGAGTAAAAAGCGTGGGCTTAATTTTACTATTTTACTAAACATATCATGGCTTTTACGGGCGTGAGGCCCATGGCTTGTCGCCACTTTATTGCTAACAACACTCATTGGCTTACCCCATAGCGAGTTTGCCAGCCTTGCATTATGGCATTTACCCAGCTTGGGTGTGGCTCGCTCAATGTGCGCTTAATACTGTTAAAAGGCAGTGCACTTGGATGCGGTTTAGCTGTTTTAAACAAAGCTTGTTGTTCTGGCGTTAGCCTTGATTGAATAAGTACGCTTTTATCGCCCCATATATGTGCTTTTTGCTTTTGGGCTTGCGCCTCTGGGCTTAATAAAAAGTTAGCGACTAATTGCGCACTTTGCGGGTGGCTTGCATTATAAGGAATTGCCACAAAGTGAGTATTACTTAAACTGCCATCAGCCATTGCATAGCTGCGAATGCTTTTTGGTAAATCGAAGCGTTTAACGGCTGCGGGCACTTCGGGTGCTGAAAAGGTAAAGGCAATACTTAGCTCGGTATCGTCTACTAAACGGCGCATTTGCGCGCCACTTTGCATAAAGTGAGTGCCACCACGCCAAAGCGTAGGGTGTAGCTTATTTAAAAAGTCCCACAGTGGGGTTAACACTTGTGCTGTGTTGTTAGCGGTAGCCGCTTGGTTTAACTGCGCTTTAATGCTTTCACTACTTTGCTGATGCAGTATTACTAAGGCGTATTTTAAAAAGCTCATCCCTAAAAAATCAGGCGGCTTTGGGTAGCTAAAACGCCCCGGGTTTTGTGCGCTCCAGTTTAATAATTCGTTTAATGTAGTAGGGAGTTTGTTGTTTGTTTGTTCATTTATTGCAATGCTGTCGTAATAAAAGGTGAGCGATGCTTGCCCCCACGGTGCTTCCATACCATTTGTGGGTATACCAAAGTCAAAATTAACAGCTGGGTTATTAGCGGGATCTGTGTATGCAAAGTGTGGCAGTTTATTCGCCCACTGTTTTAACAACAATGCGTGCTCGCTCATGGTGGCAAAGTTAGCGCCGTTTATCCATACCAGATCAACACTGCCTTGGTCATTATTTTGTGCTGATTTTTCGGCCAACACACGGCTTACTGCTTCGCTGGTGTCGCTGAGCTTTACATGCACTAAGTTAATATTATATTTAGTTTTAACTTGCTGGGCAGCCCATTGAATATAGGCATTTATTTGCGCGTCGCCGCCCCAGGCATAAAAGTACACGCTTTGGTTATTACCAAGCGTTTCAATACTTTTCCAGCGAGTGACTAAATCTTTACTCATATTTTGAGCGTTATTATTAGCAAAAGTGCTTAAACTTGTTATTAAGCAAACGCAAAACGCGACACAGTAAACACTGTATCGCGTAGCTGTTTGCCAAAACTTACTGGCGTGCATTTAAATCCCAGTTGTAGTCTAAAAATTTTACTTTCATGTCATTATTTTTAAGCGCTTTTTGCTGAGCGGGTACTAGTTTAAGTGCATCGCTATATTGCAGTAAAAACTGCTGTAGCGTGTCTGCACCTCTAAAACCTTTTTCAAAGTCATCGCCGTACCATTTAAATATAGAGGAGATATTTAGCGTATTTTCCTGCGCAAAATTACGTGTTGTATCAGATAAAAAACGCACCGTTTGCTGTTGCAATTGGCTCTCTAGTTCAGTAGCTGTGAATGCCTCCCCGCGCAGCGCAGGGCAACCAATACTTGCACAATTTACAGCAAAATGAATACGTGGGTCGTTATATTTACCGCTGCCACGAATTAAACCATGCTCTATGTCATCAAGGCTGCGAGTTTTACCAAGTAGTGGCACAAACTCTTTGCTCCATGGTGAGCTAAAAAAGCTGCCTAAGTCTTTAATTGACTTAATATCAGGGTATTTAGTTAATATAAGTTCAACAGTCCACGCATTATACGCATTAATTAAAAAAGCGAGTTGCTTAGGCTTTTCCCACGCGTCAAACTCGTTTTGTGTTACAGCACTTAACGAAGCTAAATACGTTTTTAGCTGTGCATGCTCACGTTTTATGGCAGCGTAATCAACCTCTGTGCTGTGATTATGGTTAATTGCTACAACATGCTTATTTAGCAAGGCATTCCAGCTATCGTGCAGGTTATTCGTCGTGCTTTGCGCTTGGCTTGCAAGCGACGTTGCAAGTAACGCTGCACTTAATAATAAAGGCTTTAATGTTGTGTTAAACATATTAGCCTCGACGCCACGTATGATATTTTTCGAGCATGTTAAGTACTTTTTCAGGCGCATGCGCGCGTTTCCACTCACCTGCAGCGTATTTGTTGCCTTCAGCCCAAGTAGGATAACTGTGTATAGTACCCAGTATTTTATTAAGGCCTAAACCGTGTTTCATGGCCAGTACAAATTCAGCAATTAAATCACCCGCGTGTTCAGAGACCACAGTTACACCGAGTATTTTGTCTTTGCCTTTAGGGGTAATGACTTTTATAAAGCCTTTTGTGGCGCTATCGGTAATTGCGCGGTCTAGCTCTTCAAACTCAAAACGAGTGATTTCAAAATCGATACCTTTATCAATTGCATCTTGCTCGTTTAAGCCCACACGTGCCACTTCTGGGTCAATAAAGGTGGTCCATGGAATAACGCGGTAATCTACTTTAAACTTTTTAAGGTTACCAAATAAGCCGTTTACTGCTGCGTACCAACCCTGATGAGCCGCTACGTGCGTAAATTGATAAGGGCCAACAATATCGCCTGCGGCAAAAATATTAGGGTATAGCGTTTCTAGGTATTCGTTAGTGACTATTGTACGGTTTGTTTCTATGCCTAGCGCTTCAAGGCCGTAACCTTTAAGGCGGGCACTGCGGCCAACAGCGCATAGCAGTTCGTCGTATTCAATAGCAATTTCTTCATTATTGCCTTCGTTAAGGCGTTTAACAATAATGAACTTTTTACCATCGCGCGCTTCACAGCGTAATGCCTGATGCGAGGTTAAAATGTTTACGCCGCTTTCGCTCAATGCTTCATGAGCAAAGGTAGACACTTCAACGTCTTCTTTGATCATGATGCGCTCCGCCATTTCAATTTGCGTAACGCTTGAACCTAAACGGGCAAAGCTTTGTGCTAATTCGCTACCAATTGGGCCACCACCAAGTACTACAAGCTTTTTAGGTGCCTCATCTAGCGCTGCAAATTTATCCCATAAAGTATCGCTTGTTACATAACCGGTTTCTTCTATACCGGGCAGTGGCGGTACAAATGGGCGTGCGCCAGTGGCAATAACAATAGTACGCGCAGTTAATGTTTGCGTGCCGCCATCGTTAAGTTTAATTTCTACCGTCCACGGGTCGATTAATTTGCCGTAGCCTTTTACTACGTCTACGCCTAAATTAGTGTAGCGCTCTATGCTGTCGTGCGGTGCTATATCGGCAATTACTTTATGAACACGCGCCATTACTTTTTTAAACGAAAACTGCGGTGTCATGTTTTCTAGGCCGTAGTGTTCACCGTGGCGAATTTGCTCTGCAATTTTAGCGCTTTTAATTATCGCTTTACTTGGAACGCAACCGTAGTTTAAACAGTCGCCGCCCATTTCACCCGCTTCAATAAGGGTTACTTTTGCTTTAACAGCAGCGGCAATATAGCTTGTTACCAAACCACCAGCACCCGCGCCAATAACAATCATGTTACGGTCGAAGCTTTTAGGTTTAGTATAGTTTTTGTATACACGACGTTTTTTAAACACGTTTAAGATTCCTTTAGCAATAAATGGGAATACGCCCAATAAAGCGAATGATAAAATTAAGTCCAACGATAAAATGCCCGATAAACTCTCTATTTGAGCAAGCTGCGTACCTGCATTAACAAATACAAATGTACCGGCTAGCATACCCACTTGGCTTACCCAGTAAAAAGTCCATGACTTGATGGCTGTTACGCCCATTAACAAGTTGATTAAAAAGAACGGAAACACCGGCACTAAACGCAACGTAAATAAGTAAAAGCCGCCTTCTTTTTCAACGCCTGCATCAATGGCTGCTAAACGCTCAGGAAAGCGCTTTTTAATGGTGTCGCGCAATAAGTAACGTGATACTAAAAAGGCCAATGTAGCACCTATGGTTGATGCAAACGATGCAACCAATAAGCCTTCAACTAAGCCAAATAAAGCACCCGCTGCCAGTGTTAAAATAGCCGCGCCCGGTAAAGACAATGCAGTAACCACCACATACAATAAAAAGAATCCGCCAATTATTAATAGCGGAGATTGCGCTTTATATTGGCTAAACTGATCCATCGAGCCTTTTAAGCCCTCAAGCGTAAGTAGTTGGTGCAAATCAAAATGAAAGAACAGGCCGATGGCGACCGCTGCAATCAATAACAAAAGTATTTTTTTAATCATGTTCTCTCTCTTTCAAACTTGTCTTTAAAAATTATGCGTAAGCGTCAGCTTGGCGTTTATTGGTAATTCAGGAAAAGCCAAGGTTGCACCAAAATAACCGCCTTCAAATACAGGGCGCCAATTTTTTTGATTGGTAACGTTGTTTACATCTAAGCGTAACTTGGTGCTAGGCGTAAAAGCATAGCTAGTATTTACGTTTAATGTGTACTGATCGCGAATATGTACGGTTGCCAAAAAGTCTAATGGGTAACTCTTTGTATATAGACCTGAAAAACCCGTTTGCCATTTCGAATTAATTGAATAATTTCCGTTAAAGCTAAAAGATTGCTCTGGAATGCCTTGAACTTGGCTACTTGAAGGCGCAAATGCGGTAAAACTAGGAGCGCCCACACTGGTGCCTGCAATAATATCAGGACGAGAATTGTCAAATGCATCGGCTACTTGGGCAGAATCTTGACTACTTGCAGAATTATCGTAGCGGGCGTCAATGTAGCTATAACCTGCGCTTAACCAGTACGGGTAGGCATCGTAAAATACTTGGCTTTCAAAACCTGTGGTGCGAATACCAGTATTACTGCCATCGCGGTTACGTAAACTACGGCGTTGGCTAAATATTGCGCCATCGGCGTACCAATCGCTATTGGTTGGTGCATATTTTAAACCAAACTCAACTAGGGTATTTTCGGTGGCAAAATTTTGTGCACTAATGGTATTGTCGCCACCAAGTGTAGTGCCGCCAGCCATGCTATTTGATGTGGCTTCGTTGTAACTTGCTGCGCCATAAGTGGTGTAATCATCGCTGAGTCGGTAATTAAAACTTACTTGCCCTGAATGCAAAGTGTCGTTAATGCTGTCGCTGGCGGCAATTTTCCCTACAGGTGCTATTGGGTCGTTTGCTTCTACGTCATAAAAGTCAACGCGGTAGCCAACACTGGTATGAAACTTATCTGTCCAATCTGAATCTTGCTGAATAGCCACCCCTGTTTGCCATGAGCGTGAGTCTGTGGTGTCTGATAAGTTAAAGTCGCCACTGCCGTCGTTATTAATATCGTACTGACCACCCGGCGATACATATACACCTGGGCGAAGTTCAATAAAGCGTGCTTGTTGCTCTGCACTTAGCGGTATGCGTCTATTTGAAAGTGGGCCAGTTAAATCTATGGGTAAGTCGGCTTCGGTGGTAAATTGGCTGTAACCTAATACGCGGTTATAACGTACATCAAAGGCAAAAATAGTTTGCTGGTTACTATTCCAAAGGTAGGTAAGCTCGGTACGGTTTTGCGCGGTATCGGCACCCTCTATAATTTCAACAAAGCTGTTTTGTGCAATTTCATCACGTTGTAAATGCTGAAAGTAGGAAATGTTTTTAATTGACGCATTACTAGAAAGCTCACGTTTATAAATACTGTGTAGTAAGTAAGTAGTGGCTTCGTTTTGATTATCAGGATCGGTCAGTACGGTACTGCGATCTATTTTAACTTGCCCGGTTGGCGAAATAATCGAACCCGCTAAAGGTACAGTGCTACCATTTGCTTGCACACCTTGGCCGGTAATATACAGTCCGTCATCTATTAACGCCTGAGTAGGGCGGTTAATACCGGCGTTATCGGTAAATTCAACTTGGTATAATTCAAAATTAAGATCCCAGCTGCTTTTATCATCAGGAAATACACGCAGGGCTGCAAATAAGCTGTCGCTTTTTGTGCCTGAGTAGTCGTAATAACTGCCGTTATCAATATGCTCTGCACTAACTCTAAAACCTACTTTGTCTTTTACTATGGGGGCGCTGTAGTCAACCAGTACACGATATTGATCCCATCGTCCTGCCGATAAACTTGCTTTACCTTTACTTTCGTCTGTAGCGGCTTTTTTAGAGTGTAAGTTTACAAACCCGCCATTGCGTTGGCTTGAGCCAAATAATACCGGTGGCGCACCTTTTACTACATCTATTTGTTCTATAGCGTTGAACGATAACGGTACACCAAAGCCATTGTTGCCCGCTTGACGACGTGTACCATCTTGAAAAAGCTCACCTAATTGGCCGCGTATAGTGGGTAAACTTGGCGCGCCAAAACCACTTGCTGAATAGGTATTAGGGCTTACTGCAAGCACATCTTGTAACGTGGTAATGTTAAGCTGCTCTATTAGCTCGCTCGAAATAGGCGTTACCGAACGTGCTATGTCTTTTAGTGCTAAGTTGTCGCCAAATGGACCATCTATGCTGGCATCTTTAACTGAAAGGCCTTGAGATTTAATAACTTGGCCAGCTACTTCAATGTGCTCTATGGTGTTATTGGTTGTTACTGTTGAGCTTTGGGCAGCTTGCGCCAGCAGTGGGGTATTTAATACGCTTGCTAACGATAGGGCTAAGTATTGGTATTTCAAGGGCTTTCTCTTTTTTGTTAATAGTTGATGATGATAAAGACCGAAAGGTGTAAAAATAACTTTCAGTAAAGTTTCGATTTTTTTTATTTTTTAGGGCATAACAAAACAGCTGCGTTTAAAGCGTGCCAATAAAACATTGCTGTTTCATTTGTAAATAAAATAGTAATAGGGTGGCGATATTACACAGATTATAAATAATTGCTTTTAAACATATTTTTAAATTGTAGTCTACTTGCCAGCAGTTAACCTATTATATTTATTAGCTTTTATGTACAGCGTTTAAATACTTAAAATAAGCCGTGCTTTAACTGTTAATAAGCTAAGTAGGTAAGGGTAATTAAAAATAATTATACTTTTTTGAAATAAAAACCAAGTTATACGGTCTTGGTAATTTAATAGTTTATTAATATTTTTTATTAAAGGAAGTTTTATGACAAACCCAATCAGTGCCGATCTACAAAACCGTTTGCAGTGGTCTTTATTCTCTCTGCGTGTGGGTGTTTTTATTGTAATGATAATGTGGACGCTGGATAAATTTGTGAACCCGGCACATAGCGCCGGTATTTTTGAAAAGTTTTATGGCATTAGTGGGTCAACAGATATAGTGGCGTATGTGTTAGGTGCGCTGCAGTTAGTTTTAGTATTAGCATTTTTGGCGGGTATTAAAAAGCGACTTACTTACGGAATCATTTTTGTAATGCATGGCTTGTCTACACTTTCATCGTACAACCAGTACATAGATGGCTTTAATCACTTATTATTCTTTACTGCATGGCCAATGTGGGCAGCGTGTTTTGCGTTGTATTTACTGCGCGACCAAGACGTAAAATTTACTATAAAGTAATACATAAAAAATTGGTTATAAGCCGCTTGGCTTATAACCAAATAGTACACAAGGGAGTGTATCAAAGTTAAAGTTATAGTGTATAAAGTAGTTACTGCATGCAGTTAGTGCATTGCATCGTTGTAGTGCTCAGCTAAGCTTTCTTTTTGCCCTTCGGTTAGTGCTTTGCCGGCTAGTTGAAATACTTCGTGCTCTTCCTCATCTAAGTGATGATGCACTAAATGATGGAGTTTTTTAGCAGCAACCAACCACGCTGGTGAACTCCTATCGGTTTCTTCAAGTTGTTCAATTAATTCATCAATATCATGATGTTCTGCCACACTATGGCGGGCTTTTTCATGGGTTAGATCTTCAAACATCAGTGGGTTATAAAAATATCGCTCTTCAAACTTTGCGTGTTGTTTTAGCTGTGTTTTTAGTTCAAGCATTAATTTTTGACGCTCATCTGTATCACCATGAGTTTGAATAAGCGCATCTACTAACTTACGCTGTATGTCATGATCGGCGCGTAGTGCTTCAAAAATATTCATTTTATTTCCTACTTTACTTATTGTTTAAATAATATGAAGCAAATATAAGGCCATTTTTAATACACTGTAATACAAGGGGTTTTGTTTTTATTACAAAGAGATTATTTGAGAGGTGTGTAAAAATTACTATGCACAGTATAAAACTAACAACAAAAAGGGCTAATATTGCTACTAGCCCTGTAATAAAATAACTTACTTATTCATAACCGTATTTAGCTAGCTATTTATTTGCGTCTTTTATTGCTTTAAGTTTAGCTGCGTGGTCAATTTCAAACGCAGGCATGTCTTTATTGCCATCGATCAGGTAGTTATCCATCCAACGCATTAAACGTAAGCTGTAGTCGTACTGGGCTGCTACTTTACGGTTACCGTGGCCTTCGCCAGGGTAGTAAACTAAACGCACGTCTTTACCTTGCACTTTCATGTAGCGGTATAGCTCCATTGATTGCGCTGGGTGTACACGAGGATCGTCTTTACCGTGCATAATTAATAACGGTGTTTTAGATTGTCCAGCCCAATAAATAGGGCTGCGCTCTAAGTACCATTGCCATTTATCCCAAGGGTATGAACGAGCATGTACTAGGTTCATTTCGTTAGATATATCGGTAGTACCAAACTTAGATAGTTGATTAGATACGCCAACAAACATTACGCTGGCAGCAAAGTGCTCAGTTAATTTTGTTGCGCCCCACGCAGAAGCATAACCGCCGTATGAGCCACCAGTAATACCAACACGTTTAGTGTCTACTAAACCCATATCAACAAGGTGGTTTTTAAAATCTACTAAGTCATCAAACTCTTTGCCTGCGTAGTCATTTTGGCCAAGTTTAGAGTAATCAACCCCTTTACCCGTTGAGCCACGATAATTTGGATAAAATACAGCGTAACCACGAGCTGCTCCCATTTGACCAGGACGTGAGTAGTTAGTTAACCAACCGTCTTTGTCATGGCTTTCAGGGCCGCCATGTACCGACATGATTAATGGGTAACGTGTCCCTTTTTTATAATCAAGCGGATACACAAGTACACCATCAATTTCTACGCCGTCACGGGCTTTTAAATTAATTGTTTGTTGCTTGGCAAAGTGCTTGTCGTTTAGCCACGTGTTTGAATCGGTTAAACGCTCTGCTTTTTTGCTACGAACAATAAACACTTCGTTAGGATGTTTTGCGGTATTGGCGCGCAGCGCTAAGGTTTTATCTGAAGCAGAGATACTTAGGCTTGAGGCAATAAATTGACCTTCTTTAACTATTTTTTTGTATTTATTGCTGCCGGTTTTAATGCTGCCGACAAAGCTTTGGGTGCCTACATTGGCAATAAAGTTTAAGGTATTGCGTTTATTCTGCCATTCAATATCGGCTACGTGGCCGCTAAAGTTGGGTAACCACTCATCTACTTTACCGCTTTTTGTATCGGCTAAAAATAAGCGACCAGTAGCAGGATCGTGTTTATCTTGTGCGCCTAAAATTGCGATATAACGACCATCATGAGAAAGCTCTGCTGTACCAAGTTTACCCTCTGTGGCAAACGACATAGTTACTTGATTACTTGCTATATCAAACAAGTGCCATTGTGATTTTGTGTACTTATCATCAATTAACGCAGTAGGCTGAGTTTTAACCAGTAGCTTTTTGCCATCGGCAGCCCAGTTAACATCACTAACATAGTTAGCTACATTGAGCGCGGCAGGTGAAAGTGGCTTATCGGTTTTTTTTAAATCAGCAATAAACAGCTGTTTGTTTTTTAAACCTTGTTCGTATACCTCTGCCATAAAGCCTAATTTTTTAAGCTCTTTATCAGATTTATCAGCTGCTGGCATTGCCAAAATAGCGAGGTGTTTATTGTCAGGGCTTAGTGCGTAGCTTGAAATAGAGGTATCTTTTAATGACAGTACTTTATGTGCTTGGCCGCCATCAACCGGAATTTGATAAAGCGCGGTAAATTTGTCATCTTTTAATTTTGCTAAAAAGTAGATGGTTTTACTGTTGTTAGACCATTGAATGCTGCTAATACTAACCGAACCGGTAATAAAAGGGCGCTCTACACCTTTGTCGTTAACCACATACAGCTCACGGTAGTTAGTGCCATTTTCATCAACATACAGCTCACGCGGCACCGAACGAGTAAAAGCGACATTATCGCCATCTGGACTAATACTGGTTTGAATAACTGATTGAATTTTTGGGATATCTTCAACCGTTAATACTGTTGAAGCACTTACCAATGAGCTAGATAATCCCATTGCAAGCACTAAGCTAAGTTTTAACATTAAACTTTCCTTTATATACACGTTAACTTGGCAGTATAGCAAGGCTGATGTAATAGGCTAAAAAATGCGATTAACACACTGTTTATAAAGGTTAATGGATAAAGCGGTGATAAAAGTAATGACGCCAACTTTTATCACAAATGTTGGCGTATATTTTAATTAATGGATAGGTGAGAAAAGCGCGTTACAAACTCTTTTTAGGTGGCAGTGCTACGTTGGCAAAAATTAACCCAGCTACTAGCGACATAAAAATTAAAAACGTTTGCTGGCCTATATGTTCTGCATAAACAAAGTCTTGACCTTCAATAAGCGAATTTAAGCCAATATAGGTTTTGCTACCCGGTACTAATACAATTAAGCCTTGCATAGCAACAATAGAAGCGGGGGCGTTGGCCACGCGATTAAATAAGTTGCTAAATATGCCAACGGCTAATGCGCCAACAAAGGTCCCTAAGGTGTAATCGAGATACATAGCCGAGCCAATACTGGTGCCATAAGCAATAAAGCCAGATGCGATAGACCACACGGCATGTTTAAGCTTGGTTCTAAATATGACTATTAGGCTGCTACACAGTAAAAATATAGCCAGCCAAGGCGTCCACGCTGGCAGTGGCGCAGGTTGCACAAAGTCGGCCTGTCCAAATAATGCAAAACCAATACCTATGCCAATAAAACCACCAAAGTAGAGTTTAAACAGCAACATGAATGAGTCCATCACCCGTGCTGTACCCGACACTAAGTGCCTTGCTGCAAGTTCTGCTAATCCTAGGGCTAATGCTAAACCTGGAATAAATACAATGATGGACGACAGTACCACTAAACGTATATTGATCTCTGGGGCAAAATAAACACTAATAGCACAAGCAATGATTGACGATACAATTGCTACCAAAGGCTCAAGCATGTGGGCGACACGTTTTGAGCGCCCCGACCACAGCACAAACAAGTATACAAGAGATGAGAGTAACGCAGACCAAGCTACATCAAACCAACTGGTGCCCATTAACATAGCAAACGCACCACCAGATGTGGCAAACGCAATGCCCGTAGTGAGTTTATTGTAAGAGTTAGGAGCAACAAAAATAATGTCTAGCTGTTCGTCCACTTCGTGCAAGGTTAACTTGCCATCAAGCATTTGATTAACTAAGTCGTCGGTGTCGGCAAGTGAGCCTAGGTCGTGATCGCCAGGATCTACCCGTGCAACATGGGTATACTCGTCTTCGTGGCCGTCGGTCCAAATAACAAAGGTAACAGAGGTAGGCGACATAACAAACGACGATTTAAGGTCTAAGTAGGTCGCAACTTCCATTAAATGCGCTTCTAAGCGGTATGCGGGCGTACCATATTTGTGCAGCATTTTACCTAATTTAACGATAAATTTGCGTTTTTCTGTAAAGGTTGCGTTTTTCAAATGCTTTTAAGCCAACGGTTAAATAACTAAGCTAAAAATATAGACAAAATTGCGAAATTTGCCCACGTTTAATGGGCGCGATTTTAAACACTAATTGGTGTGTGTCTAGTCATTTTTAATCTAATTTTTTATTTTTTTCAGCTATCCATTGCGACATGTATTGTGTGCTGCGCATTGTATGATGTTTGAGCATTTGGCCTGTAAAGTTTTTTTCGCGATGGGTATTTAAATCGCTACTTATTGAATCGACTTTTTGAATTAACGCAGCGCTTAACTGGGCTTTGTCATACAGCGTATTAAGTAGTGTATTGCCATCTTGTTGTGCTTGTTCAAATTCACTTTGATTGTTGTACATTTCAACGGCTGCATTTGCAAAATCTTCGGCGGTGTTTGCTATTTTTCCAGGCCAAGGTAACTCATTATGCATACCTTCACTGCCAATATTAGTGGTAACACTTGGGGTTTGCATAATCATGGCTTCAAGTAATTTACCTTTAATACCTGCGCCAAAACGCAGTGGTGCTAAACATACTCGTGCGCTTTGCATTACCTCAAACGCATTATCGGCCCAGCCTTTAATTAAAAACCCCGATTTAGGGTTGTTAAGTGCAGTTGCTTTTGGCGGCGGGTACGATCCATAAATATGCAGCTCAGCTTTAGGCAGTTGCTTGCGAATAAGAGGCCAAATTTGTTGTAAATAAAGCACTGCATCCCAGTTTGGCGCGTGCCTAAAATTACCTATGGTCATAAAGTGTTGGCGCTGCTCAAAGGTTTTAGTGCTGGTGGGCAATGTGTTTAAATCGACCATAAAAGGTAAATGGTGTAATAAGCTAGGCTCTATTTTAAATACATCATTAAGTAAACTCATTTCATAGCTAGAAATAATAAGGCTTAAATCGCAACGTAAGATGGCTGCAATTTCGCGTTTTGCTATGTCTGAATGCAAGTCGTTAGTGGTAAATTCTCGCTCGCCTTTATGGGCTTCGTGGCGGGCATTACGCAAACATTGTAGATCTTCAGTATCTAAAATTTTCAGCGCATTCGGGCAATGCTTATCAACGCGCCAACCAAACTGTTCTTCCATCATAAAGCGATCAAACATAACGATATCGGGAGCATATGCTTTAACGTAATCGTCAAAACTTTCGCAGTTAAGCGCAATGCTCTGGCTACTAATACCAAAGTCGTCAAGGTTGACCATGTGCTCGGTGCGCAGTGCCGGCGTTGCAAACTCTACTTGCCAGTTTTGGGCTCTAAAGGCATTTAATAACGACATCATGTGCGTGCCTGCAGCAGATGAGTTGGGCTCTGGCCATACGTAGCCAATTACCAGCACTTTTTTCATTGGCTAGGATCTCTTTTTAGTAAGTTTAAATTTACCCATATAGAAACAGGTAAGCTTATTTTTTGTGATGGTTATTACAATAATAACGGTAGTAGCACAGTAAATTTAGCGCACTAGTTCTACACAAGTTCAATGCTTATAAAGTCATTTTATATTAATGGGTAATATTAAAAAATATGACTGCATTTACTTTATTCATCAGCATTGTTTTTTAGGTGTACAGCACTTTATAAATAGCGCTGTAGTGTAGCTTAAGTTAGGGTGGCGATAAATCATTTACGCTATTTTGTATAACCTTAATGCTTTATGAATGCGGCAAAACATGTTTAGATAGCTTTATTAAACTAAATAATTACTAAAGGACAAAACATGAACGCTTTTAGGCTGTTAGTTGCCTTTATTGGCTGTATTGCATTACTGCCAATGAGCTATGCAGAGCAAGGATATCAAACGCCATCGGCTGAACTTGCTGCATTAGTAGATGCTAAGTTATCGCCCACCAGTAGTTTGTCAGACGATGGCCAATGGCTGGCATTGTTTGAGCGCAAACGTGTAGTGTCGTTAGATGAGTTGGCAAAAGAGGAGCTTAAACTGGCGGGCATTAAACTCAACCCGGCAAACTTTTCACGCTCACGCGTAAGTGCAAAATACAGTGCGGTGCAAATTAAACACGTGCAAAGTGGTACGGTTATTAATATTAATAACTTGCCACAAGGTATTATTCGCGCACCAAAGTGGTCATCAAATAGTGAGTACTTAGCCTTCGTGGTTGAGCAAAAAAATGATGCGCGTTTATGGTTATACAATGTAAAAACAAAACAAGCTAATGAGCTAAACTCAATTGCGCTTAACTCTGTCCTTACTGCATCCCCTTATGAATGGCTACCCGATAGCAGTGCCTTGGTTGCAAATTTAGCCGTGAATTTAGGAAAAACCAGGTTACAAAATGATAGTCAAAGTACTGTGCCTGTTATTCAGCAAAGTAGCGGCGAAAAAGCCCCTGCACGTACTTATCAAAACTTATTAACTGGTCCGTTTGATGAGGCGCAGTTTAAGTTTTATGGCCAAGGGCAACTCGCCTATATAACGCTTGATGGACATGCGCAACCGATTGGCCGCCCTGCGTTGCTTAAGTCATTTTCAGTATCACCCGACTCAACCAATATATTAGTGGCAAGCATAAACGAGCCATTTTCGTATCAAGTTCCATACAACCGCTTTGCTACAACATGGCAAATATGGGGAATGCGTGGTTTTTCATTAGTTGAGCTGGCAAAACAACCATTAGCCGATAATATTCCACAAGGCTACGACAGTGTACGTACTGGCAGACGTGACTTTGAGTGGCGAGGCGATCAAGGTGCAGAGGTTATTTGGGCTGAAGCGCAAGATGGTGGTGATATGAAAACCGATGTTGAATATCACGACTTTATTTACAGCTTACGTGCACCGTTTAAGCGCGAGCCTAAACTGTTTGCTAAAGTAGAGCGTCGTTATTCGGGTATAGAATGGGGTAACGATAATATTGCTATGCTCAGCGATTGGCGCTTTAGTGACCGCCAAGTGCGTACTTATATTATTGCCCCACGTGATGCTGATAAAAACCGCATATTATTTTCAGAGCGTAGTTACAACGATGCCTACAAAGACCCTGGTAGAGCACTATATGAGCGCAATGATTTAGGCAGCAAGGTAATAAGAGTAGTTGGCGGACGCTATCTATTTTTACGCGGTAATGGCGCATCAGAGCAAGGTAATGTGCCGTTTTTAGACCAATACGATGTAAAAACGAATAGCAGCAAACGTTTGTGGCAATCAGCGGCCCCTTATTATGAGCGTGTTCGTGCGTTACTTGATGACGAAGGTAAGCGTTTTATTACTATTAGAGAGTCTAAAACAGAGCAACCTAACTTTTTTATTCGTGATTTAAATAAACAAAATTTAACTCAAATTACTAATTTTGAGCACCCTTACCCTGCATTTAAAGGCGTAACAAAAGAGCAATTACGTTATACCCGAGATGACGGTGTTGAGCTTTCAGGCACACTTTATTTACCACCAGGTTATGATAAATCTCAAGGTCCATTACCTGTATTAATGTGGGCATACCCGCTTGAATATAAAGACAAAGCAGTCGCTTCTCAAGTGCGTGAGTCGCCTTATGAGTTTACCTCTATTGGTTACTGGGGCCCAATGCCTTACTTAGCTAAAGGTATTGCGGTGTTTGACGATCCTAAAATGCCTATTGTAGGTATTAAGGGCACTGAACCAAACGATAACTTTAGAAAGCAACTAGTGGCCAGCGCACAAGCTGCCGTAGATGTATTGGTTAAAAAAGGCATTGCTGATGGCAACAATATTGCCATAGCAGGGCATTCATATGGTGCATTTATGGTGGCTAACTTATTAGCGCATAGTGACTTGTTTAAAACCGGTATTGCCCGCAGTGGCGCGTATAATCGCACCTTAACGCCGTTTGGCTTTCAAGGCGAAGAGCGCGACTTTTGGCAAGCCCAAGATGTGTACGCAAACATGTCGCCCTTTTTTCATGCCGAAAAAATTAACGAGCCAATGTTAATGATTCACGGGCAAGAAGATCCGAATTCTGGAACTTTTCCAATGCAAAGTGAGCGTATGTACGCCGCGTTAAAAGGCTTAGGTAAAGAAGCGCGTTTAGTTATGCTACCCCATGAAGCACATGGCTATCGAGCCCGTAAAAGTTTACTGCATGTATTGTGGGAGCAGGAACAGTGGCTAAACAAATACCTGTTAATGGATGAAGAGGCTGAGCCGGTAAAGGTAATAACTGAGCAAGTGGCAGAGCCAACACCGAGTCAGTAGTAAAATACGTGTTTATGCTGTGAGAGCAAGAAGATCCACTCTAAATCTCACGGCACCTTCCCAATGCAAAGTGAGCGTATGTACGCCGCGTTAAAAGGCTTAGGTAAAGAAGCGCGTTTAGTTATGCTACCTCATGAAGCACATGGCTATCGTGCTCGTAAAAGTTTACTGCATGTATTGTGGGAGCAGGAACAGTGGTTAGATAAGTACTTACTTAATGACTCTGCCGAGCCGGTAAAGGTAATAACTGAGCAAGTGGCAGAGCCAACACCGAGCCAGTAGTAAAGTACGTGTTTATGCTGTGAGAGCAAGAAGATCCACTCTAAATCTCACGGCACCTTCCCAATGCAAAGTGAGCGTATGTACGCCGCGTTAAAAGGCTTAGGTAAAGAAGCGCGTTTAGTTTGCTACCTCATGAAGCACATGGCTATCGTGCTCGTAAAAGCTTACTGCATGTGTTGTGGGAACAAGAGCAGTGGCTAAACAAATACCTGTTAATGGATGAAGAGGCTGAGCCAACACCGAGCCAGTAGTAAAGTACGTGTTTATGCTGTGAGAGCAAGAAGATCCACTCTAAATCTCACAGCACCTTCCCAATGCAAAGTGAGCGTATGTACGCCGCACTTTAGAGCAACAAAATGTATTTTTGCACTTTATCATCTCAGACTTTTGCCATATATGAGTGTATAAAATTTCCAAATTCAGACGCTTTTTGTTTTTCATAATAAAGGATAAATAACGCGAAAGCCTTGCTGTTCAGGGCTTTCAAGTGGGAAGATGCTTTACTAATAGGGAAATTTTATTTTGGGCTGATACTTTGTTAAGGGGGAGGTTACCTTAACAAAAACTGGCTCAATGTGAGCGAGTACAAATGGCCATATTACATATCATTTATCTTTCACCTTAGCTCTTTTTCCTTTACTCTTTCGCCTAGAACCTATTACAACTTTGTCTTTAACCCATTACGAGTTTTAAATGATTGATATAACAGTACTCGCGGTATTTATTCCCACCTTCTTCTTTGTTTCGATCACCCCAGGTATGTGTATGACATTAGCCATGACACTAGGCATGAGTATTGGCGTGCGGCGCACTTTATGGATGATGCTTGGCGAGCTACTCGGCGTTGCTAGTGTTGCCGTTGCTGCAGTGCTAGGCGTGGCGAGTATTATGCTTAATTATCCAGAGGCGTTTGCTATTTTAAAGTGGGTAGGCGGTGCATACTTAATTTACATTGGTATAAACATGTGGCGATCTAAAGGAAAAATGTCGGTAAATACCAGCAATGCCACAGCTGTAAGTCGCCAGTCGCTGTTTACGCAAGGCTTTGTAACTGCAATTGCCAATCCAAAAGGCTGGGCGTTTATGATCTCATTACTACCACCATTTATAAGCATTGAACATAACGTAGCCCCGCAACTATTAGTGTTGTTAAGTGTAATAATGGTTACCGAATTTTTAAGTATGTTGGCTTATGCAACAGGTGGAAAAAGCTTACGATTATTTTTAACGCGCGGTAATAACATCCAGTGGATGAATCGCATTGCGGGCAGTTTAATGGTCGCCGTTGGTGTATGGCTGGCTTTAGGGTAGTGCTGACATACTGTAGAGTAACTTTACTCTACAGTATTCATTTTAATATGGAGTTAGTTTGCTAAGTTATTTAACTCTTCAGTGGTTTGTTGCAATCTAAATTCACGGTAAAGCATATCTTCATCATTAGGGCTCAGATTTTTGCCTGACTTTTCAATCAACTTATCGAAAATAGGCTTAGTATTTTCCATAATAACTAATGCACATAGTTGCTTTTGGTTATTTATTTGAGCAAAGCTGACTTCTTTTGCAATACTACCAACAAGGCTTTCTTCGGCTGTTTGGCGGCTTACTTGTGTAAAAGAACTTTGTGTTTGTACAGAATCTTGCTGCTGCATTTGCTTATTTATTAAGGTATCAAGAACTTGAGCTTTGCTATTAATTTGTGTTGCTAAATCAGCGCGCGCGCTAGCTACAGCCTGTGCTCTACTTGCTGCCATATTACCACTCCAAGGTACACAGCTAGATGAGGCTAACCCTCCTTCAGGTGCGCTTGGCATTAAAACCCAGCTTGGTACAGTATCAGCATTACTAAAGGGGGTTGATTGTGGCTGTTGAGTTGATCCACATGCGCTTAAAAAGAAAATAGTGGCTATTGGTAAAAGTTTATTTTTCATGTTTGATTTCCTTATTATTAAGGTTCCATTGATTAATATTTGCTTGGTACTGCTGTTCAAGCTTGTTTACTTTCTTAAGGTATTTTTTTGTTTCATCATAGGGTAAGTTTGCAATTAAGTGACTGTAAACACTTTCACTATCTAGGTCGTTTATAATAGAAATAGCACGATTAATATTTCGGCTTTTATCAGTATTAAACGCTTTAGCTACATTTCCTGCACCAGTATTGTAAGCTGCAATTGCGCAATATTTACGACTTATTGGATCTTTTATTTTCCGTAAATAACTTTTGTCTAAAATAGAAATGTAAGCAGATCCATAAGTGATATTGGTATCAGGATCAAAAAGCTCCTCTGGTGTTGGCGCTATATCTTTTTTAAAGTGTTTTCTTGCTACATCTAAACCTGCTGAATTAGGTACAATTTGCATTAGCCCAAATGCGGGAATATGCGACTTAGCATTTGGATTAAAAGATGACTCAGCATGCGAAATTGCTAATAACAGAGGTAGTTGTTGTTGCTCGTATTGTAAGTAAAAGTTTAAGTAAGGACTCACTTTTTTATGTAAATATTCGTCAGGGAGTGAAAAAGTACGAGAAGTAATATTTTTATAAGTCACATCATTATCTTTGGTGCTGAGTGATGTGTTTAATTTTTCAATACGCTGCTGTTTTTCTATGGCTAATTGCTGTTTACTTTGTATTGCTTGTTGAGGCTTTAATTGAGTGTTTTTATCAACACTGCTTAGCGACTGTTCATACTGTGTAGTTATTTCTTGTGCTAGCGTTTCTTGGTTCTGTTTTAACTCTTTTTGACTTTTAATTTCACTTTTTGAAATTGCTAAGCTATTTTCTAATTCTTGTTTAGTTGGGCTTATTAATTCTAAAGACGAGGCTAGATTTTTATCAGTTATTAATGTCTCAGCTGCTTGTCCAAGCGTACTGTGAGAATCTAATGTTTCTACAGTAACCGTCATGCTTTGTTCGTCAATAATTATGCGACTTTTTAGGTCTGCACTGTAAACGACCTGCTTTAATGTGCTGCTTTGGATGGGCACAGACCAATGCTTAAGTAATGAATCTCTAAAAGAGTCGTAATCAGCTAAATAAGCTTCTCTAAAATTTGCGTAATCTTGTTTATATTGCTTGCTGAAACTGGTTGCTTCTAAAAGTTGCTGCTTTTTAAACTCAGTAAAAGTGTTCGCACTTATATTTGTTACTGTAAAAGTACAAAGTAGTGGTAAAAACAATGAAAAATGTCGCATTTTGTTCCTTAAAAATAAACGTTAAATTCATATTTAGTAAGTAGTGAATCAGCAATATATTCGCTTGGTAATTCTGAGATTGCGTAAAAAGTTGCTTTATTGGTTGCTAATTTTTTGGTGATAGGTGAAGTAAGCGTTTGCTCGTCACTCATCAAAGTTACTTCATCTAATTTGAATAGATCCTCAGCAACATTTCCCTTTAGCTCAGTATAATCACTAAAGCCACTCGTTAAGTTAAGAAACATACCTTGGGCATTGAGTTGTTTTACTTGCATGTAGTATTTAATGTTATTACTGTCATAAAAAAATTCATTACTATCAGGCACTATTTGTTCAAGACTGTGCTCTTTTAATTTAAAGTTACTAAACGGTACCTTAGGTGAGAAATCGTCAACTAAGCTTTTGTCATAGGACAGGCTATGGACAACAATAGCTACTATGCGAGTTTCTTTATTGATTAAAGTTAGGAGGTATTTATCTTCTTTATAATAACGATATTCGTAACGTTCATCAATTTTTGAAGTTTTAATGACTTGCGGTATACCTATTTGTTTTTGCGCATATGGAAGGTAGTTACCTATGTCTAACTTTGAAATCTTTTTTTCTTCAATTTTATTTGTAAAGTTAGTAATAAATCCATTATATGCTTCTATTGATAGAGCTTTAGTATCTGCCCAGTTACCTAAGCCCATAAGCGCCACCATTAACAAAATAAAATATTCTTTAAGTTTTTTTATAGTTGTTTTTTTTTCTTCAGTAACTTGTTCTGTAGGTGTGCTGTTATTTTCCACGGGCATTTCATTCCTTAAAATATGCGCTAATTAACGGGAGTATCTTTTAGTTTAATAATATCTTCAA
This sequence comes from Pseudoalteromonas sp. SCQQ13, assembly GCF_015864415.1. Taxonomy (NCBI): domain Bacteria; kingdom Pseudomonadati; phylum Pseudomonadota; class Gammaproteobacteria; order Alteromonadales; family Pseudoalteromonadaceae; genus Pseudoalteromonas; species Pseudoalteromonas sp. SCQQ13. The sequence continues at coordinate 170,871 of NZ_JADYXG010000004.1, forward strand.
TTAATAGTGATATGCTGTCTTCATTTGCGATTTGTAGTAATTGCTGCGTTGATCTTTTAGAAAAGCTAATACCTTTACCTTGATAATGATCCTGCCAAAGACGCTTGTTAGTGTGAGTAATTATTTCTAACTGTAACCTAGTAAAAACTTTATTTTGACTACTCTTAACAATTGAGTTTTTTACATGGTAATAAACGTCGCAGGCTGAGTCTGTGATATTAAAGCCATTTTGAATAAACTTAGCGGTTAATAAGCTTTTAACTTCACCTGCTTGCGAGCCAGTACTTTTTATGCAGTTATTCTTAGCGGACAGTTTTGACTGTGCCTCTTGCTTTTTTTGTGCTTGCGCTTTTTGTATATCTGTATGGTTTATTGTTACTCCTGCATAAACCACGCAGTTATTTTTATCTACCCATCGTTCGAATATTTTAGCGTTTTTTAGCAGCTGGTCGCTTGTTATTTTAGCTGTAGAATTAAACTGTAAGTTACTTATGGAATTAGAAGAGAAGAGTTTATTTTCCTCTTTAATTTCTATTTCAGTTTTAAGAAGCTTTGTGAGTGCTTTTCGAGCTTCAAGTGCAGAACGGCGTTCGTCAATTGACTTTAGTCCAGAGCATTGAGAAGAGCCTGAGCTAACATAGAGGGTGTCGGTTACTTTATCTATGCCTATCCAATCAGGGGTTTGAGCTTGTGTTGGGTAGTAATGGGCACAGCTGCAATTAGAGTGTGTTTGTGCCTCTACTGTGAAAGAAAATAAAAGCATAGATATAAAAAAAAGTAATTTCTTATTCATGTTTCAACCAAATAGCCCAGCATTTGCTGGGCAAAGTTTGTTTTATAAACGATTGTGGTTATTATTTTGAGCTAGTTTAGCATTATGTTTGTTACGATCTAACAAACGCTGCTCACCTTCAATAATATACTTTAGCTCATCAACATCCATAGTTAGATTATGAGACTTTTGATAATATGCAAGGGCTAGCTCTAGGTCCGCTGCTCTTTCTGCACAAACAGCATTATTATAATTAATTGCTAGTGATTCAGAATAAATACTTTGAGCTCTACTAAACATCTTACAGGCGTTATCTGGCATATCTTTTTCAGCAAACTCTATTCCCATATCCAGCATTTTTTCAGCATCGTCGGACATGTCAGAATCATCCGATTCCATTAATTCAACTAATTTTGTAACGCTATGCGGGGCAACATCTTGAATTAGTTCTTCTGATATCTGAGAAACTGCTTGCCCTAATAGCGCACTATCAGAATTGTGAGGATCATCACCTTCGCAAACTTTACTGCTTACCTGTTGGCTGTATCGTTTTGTGAAAATGATTTCACCAGATTCAACAGATATTGCTTTTGGCTCTAGTATTACTTTAGCTAGTTTTTCAGAGCATCGAACTTTAACATCACGAGAGCGTTTGCATTTATACCATTTGTCACCTTTTTCAACACATTCACTACGCTCTTCGTAATAGGTTGATGTTTCAACATCAGAACCATAAAGAGCAGTTACCAAAGTGTCTGCGCCAGTAAGTTTACCTAATCGAGTACGATTATTTGAGTTTGTTAGGTCACCTTCATTAAAGCGCTGTTGAGCAATTACTTTATCAAGCGCTGCTTGATCAACAAAAGTAAAGTATGGCTTGTCATTAACGCGAATAGCTGAAAGGTTACTTTCAATTAAGTTCACTGCATTTGAAGAGCTTCTATCGGTAATAACAGCAATACGTTTTATTTTATCGGTGTTATCTTGATTAGCTGGGCGCATGTAGGTTACAGGTAGTTTTGCTGTTGTTAGTAGATTATTTAAGCCACCAATCATGCCGTTAATTTTACTATCTAAAGCACAACCAGATAACAAAATGCTAGAAATTACAGCAAACTGAATTCCTTTTTTCATTAAATATCCCTATTAAGTTTATATTCATATTTGTTGCTTATTTTTAACAGCTGTTATTAAATGAGTCAATTAAATATAAGTAAAACCTATGGAATTTCATGCTTTTTACTTATTCTTTAGCACTAATAACACACAAGATACCTTTAATAATCTAGTGGCTAAATCAGGTAAACGTTTAGATCCCGGTTCACGCGAAGCGCTTTACGAAGAGTTCAAAGCGCAAAAAGCAATGAAAGACTTAGAAAAAGAACTCGATAATTTAAATAAGTAACTGCGACACCTAATTTTTAATTTAATAGCGTAATTAGCTTTAATTAAATATACAGCCAGTTAGCTTTATTAAGGCTAGCTAGATAATAACTATGAGGGCTAGTAAGCGCTCATTTTTTGTGAAATAAAAATTTACTGACTATTTTAAAAAGGACTAAAAAATGAAAGATATTTTTTTCTTTGAATCTATGCTGACACCTAAAATCATTACTTTTGTATATTGGTTAATGTTACTAGGTGCTGTAATTTCTGGTGTAACCACTATGTTTGTGCAGTACGGTGGTGGTTTTTGGGCTGGGCTTGGTATTATTGTTGGTGGTGTAATTGGCGCTAGAATTTGGTGTGAACTACTTATCGTTTTATTCAAAATTCACGAGAATTTACAAAAAATAGCTAATAAATCAGAATAAAACTTTAACGTGTCACAGTAAGTTTCAGTTAGAAATAAAACCAGACACGTTATTTTATCCAAAAAACTCCGAGAAAACCCATTGTTCGACACGAAGTGGCGTCGATGGGTAGTTCACTTTAACCACTTTGAGGTTAAAAAAGCCTAAAATGCATTTGCAAACATAGTTTTAGGTAAATTATTTATAAAGAGGTTAGGGGGGGGGCGCTGCGCTTCTTATTCTTTGCTGTTACTAACTGTTACGTTGTTGTTTTAACCAAGAAATAAACTCAGCTGCGGGCATAGGATAAGCCATATAATAGCCTTGCATACCGGTAATATTAAGTTGTGCGAGTGTTTTAGCTTGCTCTGCGGTTTCAACGCCTTCGGCAATAACATTAAAGCCAAGGTTGTGCGCAAGTGAGATTATAGTACTTACAATGGCAGACCCTCTATTACCTTCATGTATTTTATCAATAAAGCTTTTATCTATTTTTAGCTCATCAACGGGGTAAGTGTGTATATAGGCTAACGATGAATAACCAGTGCCAAAATCATCAATCGAAAACCTAAACCCTTTAGCTTTGAGCTGCTGCATTTGTGCAATATTTTCAGCCATGTCATCCAGTAAAATGCTTTCGGTTATCTCCAGTTTAAATCTTGTAGGAGATATACCAAACGCATCTACAATACTAACAATATTGTTGTATAAGGAATGTGTTATAAATTGGCAGGCGCTAATATTAATAGCAACACAAAATGAATCATGAAGTTGCTGTGTTTGCTCTAGCGTTTTAATTAACATGCAGGCGTCAAACAGTACACTGCTTTGCAATTGATCAATCAGACCAGATTGTTCCGCAACAGGAATAAAGTAGTAGGGTGATATAATGCCTTTTATAGGGTGTATCCAGCGAATTAATGCCTCAGCGGCTATAATATTACCTTGGCAATCAAGTTGCGGCTGAAAGTAAGCCGCAAACTGCTTTTCTTTTATTGCAGTTATAATGTCGCTTTCTAGCTGTAAACGTAAGTCTAATTCGTGTTGCAGTGCCGGATCGTAAAACGCAAAACGATGGCCGCCAAATTTTTTGGCGCTATACATAGCTGTATCGGCCCTCTTTAATACATCGTTGCTTGTTGTGTCTGGGCCTTCAATAAAACTAATGCCAATACTGACAGTAATTTTATAACTACAGTTGTTTATTTTAAATGGGTTTTTGAAGCAGTCGAGTATTTGGTTGGCACACACTATTGCCTGGCTTTGTGCATTGTTTTTATTACTACTTAGGTGCTTAGGTAAAATTACAAATTCATCGCCACCAATTCGCGCAATAATACCTGCATTTTTAATAACGGTTTTTAACCGCATAGCAACTTCTAGTAAAACCTCGTCACCGATAACATGGCCTAATGAATCATTAATGCGCTTAAAGTCATTTAAATCTAAAAATAATAGAGTGCCAAATGAAAGCTGCTTTTTAGATTCGCTGATCATCAATTCAAGCGTGTCAGTTAGCATGCGGCGATTAGGCAATGTGGTTAATGGGTCGTAAAATACCAACTCTTTAACTTGCTCTTCAGCAAGTTTACGCTCGGTAATGTCGCGTATCATCCATAAAACATGTTTTTTATTTGGCTCATCAAGTAGGTAGTTATTAATAATTGACGTTCTAGCTTCAAAAATATGTCGGTTACCCATACAATTAAGTTCGTACTCGTACAGTTGTACTTGCTCTGTTTTCAGTGTTTTAGTAATGATAGAGATTACTTTATTAGGATCACCTAATGGTAGCGAACTTATGCGTTGCTCATTACTTAAGCTATTACATCGCAACTCGTTGCTAGCACCATAACTTTCAATATACCGCGCTTGTTCATCAAAAATGATTCCTAAATCGGGGATCACCTCAATAAATGCTTTTAATTTATCGTTAGAACGTTGTAGCTCTAAACTAAGTGCTTTTTCTCTTGCGACAGAGCGCGCTTTTTCTATTGCTAGGCCCGATAAATGAGTAAAGCGTTCAATAAGCTTTAAATCTAATGCGGTTGGTGCGTTTGGATGGGTGTAATAAACGGCAAAACTACCAAGTACTTTGTTGTCTGAGGAAAAAATCGGAGTAGACCAACACGCTTGCAAACCATGTGCTAATGCAATAGTTTTATAATTAGCCCAAAGTGGGCTAGTAGCTATGTTACTAACAATAACTTGTTGCTCTGTGTACACTGCAGTGCCACATGAGCCTACATTATCTCCAATTGTAACACCGTCTATTGCTTGGCAATATTCAGGGGGAAGTTTAGGCGCAGCACCGTGGCGAAGTTGGTTGCCCTCTAGAGTTAAAATCGAGCTTTTAGCATTTTTAGAGTCAATAATTGCTTCAATTTGCTCGCAGATATTATGCAGGCACAGGTGTATATCTACACCCAATGCGATCTGCTCTATAATCTGTTGTTGGGCTGCAAATAATGCTGAATGTTGTGCTGGAGTCACTCAGAAAAGTTCCTAAATAATAGTTAATGTGTCTGAGCGCATAGCGTTAATAAAAACGAGAAATTTATTTTATATTAATTAAGCAGCACCTTATTGATATTGTAAACATTATCTAATTTAACTCAATACTAGAGTCGAATAAAATTTAAACTCTTTTCGTTTTTATTTTTAACTGGTTGTTATCATTTGTTATATATAACAACAATGCTAATTGTTATAAGTGGTGCTTAGTGCCTAAGGTGACTTCAGCGAAGTGCTTTTTTAAAATATCGAGTAATGCATGGGTTTTTGCAGCAATAAAATCTCGTTTTGGCGTTACTGCATACACAGTGTAGTTTGAACGTTGCCAGTCTTTATGAAGTTGCTTTAACTCTTTGTTTTTAATGCGTTCGCGCACTTCTGGCTCTGGTAGCATTGCATAACCTAATCCATCGCATACTAATTGAATAACTGATTGCATATTATTTACTTTTATACGCGGAGCATTAAGTGTGTATGGTGCGCTGTTTGGCTTAAATAATTGATAGTTTAAATGGCTGTGAGCTATATGAGCGTGCTGGTTTAATTGTTCAATACATTGATCATTTTTTGCTAAAGGGTGCGTCGCATTAACACAAAGAGCATAAGGCCATTGGGCTAATTTTCGGGCTATTAAATTTGAGTCGTTAAGTGGGCCAATACACAATGCTAAGTCGGCTCCTTCTTTAAGCATATCAACAGGTTCATCTGTCAAAATTAGTTCTATGTTTAATTTTGGGTGTAGCTCTATTAAGCGTTTTAATGGTTCAGAAAGTAACCCAGCGCCAAAGCCAACAGGGGCAACTAATTTAAGTTTGCCACTTGGTATACCGGTTAAATACTGTAGTTTTTGTTTAGTCTGCTCTGCTGTTTGCAGCAGCTTTTTACAGCTTTGATAATAAATATCACCCGCTTCAGTTAAGCTTAATGATCGTGGACTACGATTGAATAAGTTTAACCCAACCTCTTGTTCTAATGTTTTAATTTGCTGACTTACAGCAGAAGTAGTCATGCCTAATTGTTTAGCAGCTAAGCTCATACTGTTTGTTTCTACTATGCGCACAAACATAGTTAACGAGCGTGTTAACTTGATATTCATAGTAATTAAGTTTTCCTTAATTTAATTATTAGCATACTTATATTGCTCGGCAATGCACTTACCCTTAACATCGCAAATGCTAATCATTATCAATTAAGTAATTCTAACACGGGAAACAAATATGAACACCGCAAGTCGACAATTATTGCCTTTAAGTGCCGCAATTTTATTTACCTTTACAAATTATGCGCAAGCAAATAAAACAAACGATGACATGGAAGTGATGGTAGTCACTGCGTCAGGGTATGAGCAGCTAATTAAAAATGCACCAGCATCTATTAGTGTGATTGATAGAGAAGAGTTAGCGAGTCGTTTTTACCGTGATTTAACCGACGCTATGACAGACGTGCCCGGCGTTATAGTGACTGGCGGTGGCGACAGAAAAGATATTAGTTTGCGCGGCATGGCTAATGGCTATACATTAATATTAATAGATGGCCAACGACAAACATCGCGCGAAACACGGCCAAACAGTGACGGTCCAGGTGTTGAGGGGGCATGGACACCGCCTATTGGGGCCATTGAACGTATAGAAGTTATTCGCGGTCCAATGTCATCTTTATATGGCTCTGATGCGATAGGCGGGGTAATCAATATAATTACTCGTAAAACACCTGAGCACTGGTACGGCGAGGTGCGTTTAGATAGTACGATTCAACAAAGTAATGAGTCTGGGAACATTAACCAAGCTAACTTTTTTACAGCGGGCTCATTAGTTGATGAACTACTTGGAGTACAGCTATACGGGCAATTTACAAAACGCGATGAAGATGACCTAGTCGCCGGTTTTAGAGGTAAAGAGCAAAATAATCTTAAAGCTAAGTTTATAGTAACACCTAATAAAAATCACGAGGTTACATTAGAGCTTGGCCGTGCTGAACAAACGTTAGATGCGACTGTGGGTAAAACAATTGCGCCACTTGCCCCAGGGGATGAGTGTGGTCGCAGTGGTTGTCCTGAATCAACAACTACACAATACGAGCAAAAAACCATCTCGGTAAGCCATAATGGTTATTATGACTTTGGTAGTTCTAATAGCTATATAAAGTACGATGAATAT
>NZ_JADYXG010000004.1:178115-224120 GCF_015864415.1 Pseudoalteromonas sp. SCQQ13
AACAAAAAAAAAACCATCTCGGTAAGCCATAATGGTTATTATGACTTTGGTAGTTCTAATAGCTATATAAAGTACGATGAATATAATAATAAATCACGCGAAATGCTTATTAAAAATACTGATGCACAAACGATGTGGAGTATTCCGCTTGCGAGTGAGCATAATGCGACATTGGGCGCTTCCTATAAAAAAGAAGATTTAACCGATCATACCAGCAACAAATTAAGTGATGTATCGCAAATAGATAACGAGCAATGGTCTATATTTAGCGAAGATGAATGGCGAACCAGCGAATTATTTGCATTAACCGGCGGTATTCGATACGACCATGATGGTAACTTTGGCGGCCATATTAGCCCACGTTTATATGGTGTGCTTAATGCGAGCGATAATTTAACCGTCAAAGGAGGTATATCTACCGGTTTTAAAGCACCTAGTTTACGAGCAACTACGCCAGAATGGGGGCAGGTTAGTCGCGGCGGTAATATTTATGGTAATGCGAATTTGGCGCCTGAAAAATCAATAAATTATGAAGTAGGTGTTTATTACGATAAAGGTGAAAAGTTCAGTACCTCGGCCACTGTTTTCTATAATCAGTTTGACGATAAAATATCACGTATAGCTTGCCCATTAACTCAATGCACCGACGGTCCAAATGAATTTGGTTCAGACCCAACAACCTACGTAAATGTTGATGAAGCAGTAACACAAGGGTTTGAGCTATCAGCATCGCTTAAACTAAGCAGTAAAGTAAGTGCAAGCGCTAATTATACTTACACCGAATCGGAGCAAAAAACGGGCACTTATGCAGGAAGCCCATTAAATCAGTTACCAACACACTTACTGCAAACCTCTGTTAATTGGGTTTTAAGCGATGCATTTAGTGCATGGGCACGTATGCACTATCGCGGGGAAGAAAGCCAACCTACAACTGGGCCATCGCAAAGTAGCTTAATTGCTCCAAGCTATACCACAGCAGATTTAGGTGCAAACTATCAATTAAGTAACAACATTAAATTAGGCGTGGGGGTTTATAACTTATTTGATAAAGAAATTAGCGAAGTAGAGTATGGTTATGTAGAAGACGGACGTCGTTATTGGGCTTCTTTAGCATGGCAGTTTTAAGTGCTTTAATTAGCTATTTAATGACTTCTTTTTAAAAAATAAATAATGGCTATATACTAAATAGCCATTATTTATTGTAGTTAGGCATAAATTTTATTGCAGTAAATGCAGCCAGTATTAAAGTTTGTTTAAAAAAGCTGAAAAATTATAAAATGCGGTTGGCTTTTACGCTTGAGTCGCTTATTCTAGCCACATATATGTAGCTGCTTAGTTTACACTTAAATGTTATTACTGCTTGCTACTACTCTATAATCGCACTTAATCCGCAAAGGTAACACCTCGTTTGAACCACCTAGACAACCATAACCAAGTTAATAAAATAAACGTTATTAGCGCCTTTTATTTAGCAGAAAATCTGTGAAAATTCCTAAACGCCTACAACCGCTAGTTGATGATGGTTTAATTGATGACGTACTCAGCAGGCTTATGAGCGGTAAAGAAGCCGATGTTTTTGTAGTGCAGTGTGGCGATCATATTCGCTGCGCTAAAGTTTATAAAGAAGCCAGTAAACGTAGTTTTAAAAAAGCCGCACAATATCAAGAAGGCCGTAAAGTTCGTGGTGGGCGCCAAGCGCGTGCTATGGGTAAACGCTCAAGTTATGGTCGCCAATTAGAAGAAGAGATTTGGCAAAATGCCGAAGTTGATGCGCTATCACGTTTAGCGAGTGCCGGTGTACGTGTACCCGACACCTACGGCTGTATTGATGGTGTGTTGCTAATGGAGCTTGTGTGCGATGACAGCGGCGATGTTGCACCGCAGTTAGGTAATGTAGCTCTTAGTGAACAAGAGGCGATTAGGCAGCATAGCTTAATGATGCATTACATTAAATTAATGTTGTGTGCGGGTATCATCCACGGCGACTTATCAGAATTTAATGTGTTGGTTGACAGCAAAGGCCCGGTAATTATTGACTTACCGCAAGCGGTTAATGCTGCAGCGAATAATAGCGCCGAAGCAATGTTTGCTCGCGATGTTAATAATATGCGCCGTTATTACGGCGAATATGCCCCAGCTTTATTGCAAACTCAATACGCCAAAGAAATGTGGGCATTGTTTTCTGAGGCTAACTTAACGGCTAACTCCACTTTAACAGGTGAATTTGAAGATAACAGTGAAGCCGCAGATGTTGATGCAATACTTGAAGAAATTGAAGCCGCTCGTGAAGAAGAGCTGGAGCGCTTAGACCGTATTCGAGACGTTGACGAAGATGCTTAAACTTAATTAAATTAAGCTGATGTCTAGCGTTTAGTAGCTAGACATCAAACCGTTGCAGTTAAATTCAATAAAACAAAGGTTAACTTAATCGCGGCCTGAGCCCGTATAAAGCAAAATGTTTTTTTTAACGCTTTCCCTTTCACCTTGAGTAATTTAGCAGTTATTTCACTCCTATTCCCTGCGCTTTAAAGTACTGCTGTATTTCATTTGTATGTGGTTTAAATGCACGCCAGCGGCCAATAGCTTTGTTGTTGAGCGGTTGACGAACCTGCACTTTACTGGCGGTAGAAACCGGCGCTGTATTTAAATGAAAATCAATACACTGCGGTTGCCACGCTAAATCACAAAACTTAACTAAATCTTTAATTTGCACTTCGGGCTGCGCTACTAACTCCTCGTACTGAACTAATTTTATTGTATTTTTATGCAAACTTTGAAAATGCTGCATGAGTTTATAAAAACGGCTATAAAATTTAGCGGTATCAAGTAAATCTAACGAATAAGCGTAATAAGGGTTATTAATACTAAATAGTTGGCGATAGTTACCAATACAGGTGTCCATTGGGTCGCGCAGCAGGCAAATTATTTTTGCATTAGGTAATGCTTTGGTTATTAAATCAATATAAAAAAAGTTAAAGGGGAGTTTATCAATAAAGTGTTTACTATTACCTGTAACTACACGGGTAGCATTTAAGTAATTAGTGCCAAGTTGCTCAAAGTTAATTTGATAGGCGCTACTCAAGGTTTGGTTATCAAGCACGTGCGGCGAGGTGGTTTTGCTTATTTTTTTAACACACAAGCCAAAGTCTTGCAGCTCCCCTGCTGATTGCACGTCGCTGTGGCTTGATAAAATACGCTCTACTAAGGTGGTGCCAGAGCGCGGCATACCTAAAACAAAAATAGGCTCGTTGCTTGGGTTACCTGAGGCGTTTGGCTCGTTATGCTCAAGGCTTAATTTTTTAATATGTGCAAATAAAGCCGCTGATCCCTCGTTATCAAATGGGCTGTTTTTAAGTTTATCGGCTTTACCTTGTTGCAGTGCTAAAAAGGCATCCGAAAATGCGCCAATATCTTGATATTCTTTTGCTAGAGCATGGCCAATATGTAGCTTTGCATCGGGGTGAGTAACCTGTTCAGCAACCGTTTTTAAGCGTTCAATATGGTTAGTTTGCGTACTTGCCTTAGTTAAATCGCTCAATGCAAAGTGGCTTTGGTGGTGTAATGGTTTTAGAGTAATAGCATTTTCAAACGCATTTTGAGCTTGCTCAAAAAGGCCTAAAAACTTAGCGCAAACACCAAAGTTATAAAAGAACTGTGCTTGCGGAGTTTGTTTGTTATTTGCCAGTGTTAACGCGTATTCAAAGTAATTTATCGCTTGTTCGTGTAAACCCGCTTGTGTGAGTGCAACGCCTAAAGTGTCTGCATCCAGCGCTTTGGTTATTTTGCTAAGTGCAACACTTAATGCGGTTGCTTTGGCTTTTTGTAGTTGTCCTGTAAGTGCGTAACATTTTGCCAGTTGCGCTGTGTATTCAACATTTTCTTGCAAACCTTGCGCTTTTTCAATCAGCTGAATGGCTTTGTAAATTTGCCCCACTTGTAGGTTTACCATAGCTAGTAAAAAATAGCCGTCTGCAAAGTCTGGTTTTTGGGTAACAAGTTCAACTAAAGCTTTATGCGCTTGTTGCACATCACCTTGGTTTAAGTAATTTATGGCACTTTGATGTAACTGTTTTAGGCTAGGGGGCATAGTTAGCTCGTATAAATAAAAAGGCTCAAATAAATTTGAGCCTTTATGACATAGATTAAGTACAGTTTAAATGTAATTTAAATTATATTTCAAACTTGTAGTTAAATTTAATGCCTACCGTAAGAGGGCGGTTAATGTAATGGCCATAGTTACGTTGTATTTCTGCGCCATTAGCACTTGTAATATCGGCATCTGAGCGACGTACCGATGTAACAGCATATTTATTAAACATATTATCAACATACAATGTAGTTGACCACGCATCTGCTGTTAACTTAGCTGAAATATTACTTAGGCTGTAACCTGGTAGTACTTCACCACTATCACGTAAACCAACTTTTGAAATAACGTCGCTTTGCGCAGTTAAGCCGTAGTTTATATCTAATGTTTTGTCGTTAAACACGTCAGTTTGGTAATTAATACCTAATGAAAACTGATGCTCTGGTGAACCAGGTAAACGATCGCCATCTGCAGCGCCATCAGTACCGTCGGCGTTAAATAAAAATGGTGCATCTGATGTTAGCTCCGCTTTAGTGTAAGCGTATGTTGCATAGGCGCTAAATGAGTCTGATAAAATAGCGCGAGTAGCAATTTCAATGCCTTTTGCGTTAGCACTGCCAGCGTTTGAAAGGTAAGGCAGTTGCCCCACTGCGGTTGCCCCAGTAATTTGCGCATTGTCCCAATCTACGTTAAAGAGTGCAGCGTTAAAGTGTAACTGACTTCTAAACCATGTACTTTTAAAGCCAAGCTCGTAATTGGTCGTTATATCGGCATCAAATAGCATTTCATCTGGTTTACCACAGCCTGTTTGTTGATCATCAGGAAGTGGATCAGGGCACGGAACCAAGCCATTTGAACCACCAATTCTAAAGCCTTCACTTACCGTTACATAGCCCATTACGGTGTCATTAAATTGATACTTTGCGTTAAATTTTAACAGATTACCGTTATCACTTGCTGCATTCTCTTCAAAGTTAATAGCGATATCGTTAGGGCCAGCACCATCATATAATGTATTTGCTAACGGAAAGTCAAAAGCGGCTTTAGACTTTACATCGTATTCGTAAAAGCGCACACCAAGCGTTATATCTAGTTTGTCGGTTACTTGATAACCCACTTCACCAAAAAGAGCCGACTCTGTTACTTTGCTGCTCGTTATTTCTAGGTACTCTAGTGCATCAGGTCTAAGTTGAGTTGCGCCAAAGTTATCAACCGCAAACTGATCAAAACCTGGTGTAAATTCTCTACTTGATGCATCTGTGTCTTTTTTATTATAAAAACCACCTACTATCCAACTAAAATCGCTATCACTTTGTGATACTAAACGCAGCTCTTGGGTAAAAGTATCTACTTCATCAATTTCGCGGGTAAATGTTGAAAATGCTGGAAATTCTTCGTAGCCATAATCAAGACGGATCAGTAAATCTGTTTGGTCGCGTTGACCTTCAGCTTCAAAGCTTGATATACCGGTAGCCGATACTAATTCTGCAAAGCCTAAGTCTGCTTTGAGTTCTAGGCTAAGTAATTGATCTTCTTTCACGCGTGGCTCTTCGTAACGATACGCTGATTCGTACTTACCAATTATATCGCTTAAGCCATTGTTTGCATTTAAGCTGTTGCTATGAACAATTGAACGACCTTCGCTGTCTTGTTTTTGATAAAAATAGTTAAGCGTACCTTCAAAAGACTCACTCGCTTTATAACGAACTGATATACGCCCTGTAGTGGTTGTTTCGCCATTGGCATCTTTTACTTGTTTAAGGTTGTTGTTAACGGCATCAGTATTGCTCCAATCAGGATCGCTAAGCGATACTCCCGGCTCACGAACAACATAATTGTAATCTACAAAACCCGGATCTTTATATAGGTTTAAGCTAGTACGTATGGCAAGCGTATCTTCAATAATTGGTAAGTTGAAAATAAAGCCGCCTTCACCGCCTACTGAGTCACTTTCTTGGGTTTGAAAAACATCACCGTAAATTTCGCCTGAGGTATAATCAAGCTCTGGCGCTTTTAGCATGTAACGAATGGCGCCGCCTAATGTACCTGCGCCATATAATGTACCTTGTGGCCCAATAAGTACTTCTACGCGCTCAATATCAACGAGGCGCATATCAACACTTACCGGAATTTCGTTGATATAAGTTGCTACAGTGCCGCCATCTGACGCTGGACCCGATGAGTTAGTATTTAAACCACGTACAATAATAGGTGAACCTTCGCGGCCACCTTGATCAGTAATTATTAAACCAGGAACCCAGCGTGCTACATCGGCAAGTTCACTAATGTTTTGATCTTTCATTACATCAGCGTCAAGCGCGGTTATATTAAGTGGTGCTGCTTGTACAGAGCCGCTGCGTCGTGTTGCCGTAACCTCTATAACTTCAAGTGATTTGTTTTTTGTAACCACTTGTTCTTGAGCTGAAGCGGTATTAGAGAATAAAACCACACTTGAAAGTGTGCTTGAAATAGCCAAGGTTAACAGGCTTGGTTTAAACATAAAAAGTGATCCTAGTGCAATTAGTTATAATGGGTAAGTAAGGGTTTTAGTTTATCAGGGTGGAATACATCTGGGAATGAAAATATGAATTATAATTCACTTTTATAGAATAAATATTGCCTCTAAAGTTATTTAGATTAATAAATAACCACTAGCAACAATTGCTTGCTTAAAAAGCATTCAGTAAGCTCTTGCTGCTTAGTTGTTAAAAGCTAAACAGTAGTAAAATTTTATAACAAGATGTGAGTAGCAAGTGACATTACACGGATGAGCAAAACCGTTATGCATTTAAATGCAAGCTGAGGGTTAAAGTAACAAGCAGAAATGAGACAAAAAATATGGCCGTTTTCATTAAAAAATTAAAGTCATTAGGGGGTAGGGCGTATTTATCTTTTGAGGTTGAATTTGTAGCAGTGCGTTTGTTTTTTAGGCTAGGCAGAGCCTATGTAATGTGGTTATTCCCCAGAAGCAGGCGATAACGACGCATAAATGCCAAACATGTGCTGCCCGAAGGCTTCTATCTAGGGGGAAGTAACTTTTCCTGCATGGATGTAAGCCAGTAAAATAAAGCCGGGGCAGTTATTGAGCCCATTAGATAACAAATTTCGCGCCGGGATTAAATTGCCTCTAAATTGAACAAATTTTAATCCCTAAGGTTAATACGCCCTAATCGCTTAATGAGGATAGTTTAACTGCTGCTTTGTGGTTTTGAAGTTGAACTGCCAACAGAGGCAATAATTACCAGTAATATTGCCAGCCACTGCCAAATAGACAATAGTTCGCCTAATATGAGTAATCCGGCTAATGCTGCAATTGCGGGCTCTAAACTCATCATAATACTAAAGCCTTGCGACGACATATTACGCAAAGTGATCATTTCTAGGGTATACGGCAGGGCGCTTGAGAGTACTGCAATAGCAATACCTAACGGAATAATATCCCAACTGAATGAAGAGGCTTGCAAAATTCCGCCATAGGGCACAAGTACAATGGCCGAAATAGTCATACCCATAGCCACAGTTGCACCACCAGAGCCTTGATTACCGGTTTTTTTACCAAAAAGAATATAACCTGCCCAACATGCACCAGCGGCAAGCGCCAATATAACGCCAACCGGATCTAGGCTTTCTTGGCCTTTCATATCGGGCAGTAATAATAAAATGCCCGCAATAGCACAGCCTACCCAAAATAGATCACGCTTACGGCGCGATGAAAATAATGCAACTGCTAATGGGCCGGTAAATTCAAGTGCAACGCCAATACCCAGTGGAATACGCTCTATGGCGTAATAAAACAAAATGTTCATACCGCCGAGGCTCAGGCCGTAAATTAAAATAGGAAATCGTTGGCCTGCGGCAGGTAAGTGTTTCCACGGTTTAAAAATCAGGCATAAAATAGTGGCAGAAAAGCCTAAACGCAGTGCAGTAGTCCCTTCAGGGCCTACAATAGGGAAGAGTTGCTTGGCAAGCGAGGCACCAGATTGGATAGTTACCATAGCGAGCAATATACAAAAAACAGCGAGTAAGAGTTCTTTCGTAGATGAATGCATTATTTTCCTTGTATATCACTATTAAATTTGGCGCATTCTACCTGTTTTTGATACTCGAGGTAAACTTATTCGATAAACAACATATTAAGCAACTTACGCTTTGTTATTGTTAAAGAAAACATATGTTGTTGCGACTGTTAAGCTCGTTGCTTCACAAGCTAAAAAGTAGTTAAAAACGTATGAATGTTAGCTATTAAACTAACACTCATATTATAAAGCGGCTAATAGGCACTATAGCAAAGGTTTAATTTGTCTCAAACGCTTTATCGTTTGGGTATACAACACCTAATTGCGCGCGAGCGGTATCAAGTACATGCATTACTTCAACACTAAGCTGGTGTGTATTAATATCCGATTGCGGCGCTTTTTGTGTCACCATTTGCATAAAATGATCAACTTCATATTTCATAAAATGCTCGTCAAAAGGCTGCGAAAGTAGTTCACGTTCACCGTTGTTAGCAATAAACTCTACTTTTTTGAGTTGCGACACTGCTTCAATCCGAATGCGGCCAAGTTCGCCTTGTATTTCGGTAATATTATCGCCTTGCGATATTTTTGAGTAGCTGATCACCGCTTGTTTATCGTGATAATTTAAGAGTACATCGCCTGCGCCATCTACACCTGTATCAAGGAGTACACCACTTGCGTGTACACTATTTGGTGCGCCCCACAGTGCTATTAATAAATACAGCGGATAAATGCCTAAATCAACCAAAGCACCATTAGCAAACTGAGGTAAAAAGGTATTTGGGCGCTCGCCATTTTTATATTTATCGTAGCGCGACGAATATTGACTATATTGTCCAATAAACTTACGCGGCGTACCAATTTTTAGCATGGCCTGTTGCAACAGTGCAAAGTTGGGTAAATGCGTGGTCATCATGGCTTCCATGTATAAGCATTGATGCTTTTTAGCGGTTGCTATAATAGCGGCTAGTTCGGCACTATTGGCCGCTGCTGGTTTTTCTCCCAGTACATGTTTACCTGCTGCTAAGCATTGCACTGCATATAACTGATGTAAGCTATTTGGTGCGGCAATATAAACGGCATCTACGTGCTCGTCTTGGCAAACTTGCTCTATTGAGGTAAATATTTTTGCTTGAGTATTTTTTGGGTGTTTAGCTAAAAAGGCTTCGCCGCTCGTTGTTGCGCGCGAGCACACACCATATAAATTAAAATCGATTAAGGTGTTGGCTGCTTTTAATAAGGTATCGCTAATAAAATTAGTACCGACAATAACAAAGTTCATACTCAACTCTATAAATTCATAAAAAGTGATACGCAGTTTAACAATTATTTGTTCTAAATGCGCGAGGAGAACAGCCAAACCAGCGTTTAACACTGGTGCTTAATGTGGCTTGTTCTTGATAACCCAATAATTCTGATATGGTTGATATAGTAAGTTGCCCTTGTGTTAGGTAGTGCTGTGCAAGTGCACGGCGCGTGGCATCTTTGAGTTTTACAAAGCTGGTATTATGCTTAGCTAGTTTGCGATGCAAAGTACGTGGATGCATATTAAGCGCCGCAGCAATCGTGTGATTAGAGCACTGATAAATAGGCAGCATGGGGCGCATTAACGCGCTTACTTGAATGGGTAATGGGCTGTTGTATTGACTATTTTTAGCTAAAAAGTTTCGTGCAGCCTCTACGTTTATCAGCTCCCCTTGTTCAAGTGCTATGCTTAAGTCTTGTTTCGCAATCACAATACCCGCGCTGTTACGGTGCTCTATTACTTTACAGTCAAAATAGCTGTTATAAGCATACTTACTAGTGGTGAGCTTTTGTGGTAAAAAAACTGTGATAGGTTTGCATTGGTTATTACTAAGCTTTTTAATCGCTCCCATTGCTAAGCCAATCGTTAGTTCGGTAACTTGGTTAATGTTAGGTAGCGGGTTGAGGTTAATTTCGAACGATAAAAATAAGCTTTTATCGTCCTCTAATGGATGAGCCGTAAGCCGAAGAGCAGGGCTGTGCAAATGTAAGTATTTAACCACCCAATCGAGTGCATCACTTAAATAGGTACCGCTTTTAGCGGCAATAGAAATATAACCCAAAATATCAAAACTTTGTCGGCTGGCGAGCTTTAAGCCAAAGCTGGGGCAATTAAATTGTTGTGCGCAGTATTCTAATAATGCTGCATAGCAACGATAGCTTACATATTGGTTTTCGAGCTGAGTAAAATCAACGTTAATATTACACGCTTGCATAATGGCAGTTACATTTGCGCCAAATTCTAAAATTAGCGTATCAATACCTTGTAAAGACGTGGCTCTTATTAAGCTGCTCATAGTTAACCTTTGCTGTTGAGTGTCTAAAAATATCAAGTTTTTATGTTTTTATCTATGCAATATTGTGGTTATGGGCAATTTGTGAAAATTATAAAAGGCATGCTATGAATACAACATTTGACTACATTGTAGTAGGCGCGGGCAGTGCAGGGTGTGTTATTGCCTCGCGGCTATCAGAAAATGCCAATGTAAGTGTGTGCTTAATTGAAGCAGGCTCTAGCGATAATACTGCTTTTGTACAAATGCCTGCAGGGGTTGCTGCAAGTGTGCCTTATGGTATTAATAGCTGGCATTACAATACAGTAGCGCAAAAAGAGCTGAATAATCGCTGTGGTTTTATGCCACGAGGTAAGGTATTGGGTGGCTCAAGCTCTATTAATGCCATGGTGTATATTAGAGGCAATAAATACGATTACGATCAGTGGGCGGCCAATGGCAATAGTGGCTGGGATTATGACAGTTTATTACCCTACTTTATAAAAGCCGAAAACAATAAAACATTTACCAATAGTGAGTTACATGGCACACAAGGGCCACTTCACGTACAAGAATTGAATGAGCCAAGCCCAGTAAATCAATGTTTTTTAAATGCCTGCGTTGAGCAAGGGGTGAGTTTAAATAACGATATAAATGCAACCGAGCAGCAAGGTGCTAGGCTGTCACAGGTTACGCAACATAATGGAGAGCGTTGCAGCGCAGCTAAAGCGTACTTAACTCCTCATTTAAAACGTGCAAACTTAACCGTATTAACCAATAGCCATGTAAATAAAGTAATAATAAACAATAATATGGCGCAAGGTGTACAAATTGAACGTAATAAACAGGTGGTTAATTTATACGCCAATAACGAAGTGATCCTCAGTGCCGGGGCAATTAATTCGCCGCAACTATTAATGCTTTCAGGAGTTGGCCCCAGCAAGCATTTACACGCACATAATATTAAGGTGATAGTACCATTAGAAGGGGTGGGGGCTAACTTACACGACCACCTTACAGTGGTGCCATTGTATAGAGCAAAAACCAGTAAAGGCACGTTTGGCTTGAGTATTCCAGGGGCAGCTAGAGTGTTAAAAGGCTGTATAGATTGGTTTAGTAAGCGCCAAGGGTGCTTAACTACTAACTTTGCAGAGTCGCATGCATTTATTAAGTTATTTGATGACTCCCCTGCGCCAGACGTACAGCTAGAGTTTGTGCTGGGTTTAGTGGATGATCACAGCCGAAAATTACACACCGGCCATGGTTACAGTATTCATAGTAGTATTATGCGCCCTAAAAGCCGCGGTGCTGTTAAGTTAGCCGATAGTGATCCGCGCAGCGCGCCGCTAATCGATCCTAATTATTTAAGCCATCCCGACGATATAAAAGTGATGTTACAAGGGCTGAAAAAAACATTACAAATAATGCAAAGCAGTGCATTTGATGCTATTCGTGGTGACATGGTTTACCCGCTTGATATAAATAACGATGAGCAATTGATTGAATTTATTCGTCAAACGGCCGATACCGAATACCATCCAGTAGGCACCTGTAAAATGGGTAATGATCCACTTGCAGTGGTTGACAATGAGCTGCGAGTTTACGCTATACAAGGGCTACGTGTAGTAGACGCCTCAATTATGCCCAGCATAATAACCGGTAACACCAATGCTGCGGTTATTGCTATTGCTGAAAAAGCGGCCGATTTAATTAAGCAGGCTAATCCTTAAATTAAGCGTTAAGCATAAAAGGCATTAAGCCATTGTTGCCAGTCGTGTTCTAGGCGCAGCATTTGCTGATGCTTATTGGCATTTAAGTGTTTGTTTTCGTCCTCGGTTGCCATATAAGGGCCAACACGACAAAGTGGGCAGTGATTTGGGGTTAAATAATGCGGCAAAGTAAGATGACAGCTTAACTCGCTATGCTGTTTTGGGCTAAATACATAGGTAATACCGCTGGTGTCTTTTACGTGTTTATCACGGTCAACATTGCGAATTTTATAACCAGCAAAGCGGCTAATATCAAACGGCATTTGCCCTAAATACTCAGCGTTTAAATGTGCATTTAAACTGCCTTCTATATTCCACTCCCGATAAGGCTTTACGTCTTTTGAAGTGATATAGCACAGCATTGGGCCATTGGGGTTAAGCGCATACTCGTTAGCGTATTTTATAAATTGGTGCAGTAAAGCACGATTAAATACGTTCATACTGGTTTGTTGAGTATTGTTTTCAAACGCTTCGCGGCCCACAAAGGCAGGAACAAGCGGAAATTGAAAAATAACCACATCAAAGCTATGTAAGTTAACGTTTAGGTTTTGCCAGCAATGGGGTTTTGTAACATCAAAGCTATTAAGTACGGTTACTTTATTGGTTTTTAAAGTGCTTAGTGCATTGTCTTGGTATTTATGCTCAATAGTGGCTGCGTCATCAAACGTAGAGGCAACCAATAAGCTCGGCTTTAGGTGCTGATGCAGCGCGTTAGAAAACGATAAATCGCCATCGCCCACAGTGAGTATTTTCCATTTGGGATTTAGGTACATAAGTTATTTAACCTGGACTCTGGTTAAGAGATTTACTAACGTATTGAATCATATTTATATTTAATTTTACTTTCTCTAGCCAGAGGTTTTCAGTGAAAACAAGGCGAATTTACGCGTCAATAGCTGGCCTATTGCAAGTAAATTCAACGCAGTTAGCGCTGAAAGTAGCTGCTTGAGATCAGGTTATTTAGTATTTTTATCGCTATTTGCAATGATAACGTCGGCGTTATTATTTAGCGCTTGTTGCTCATATAAACGCAGCATGGCTAAACGTGTTTTTAACCCTTCAATGGCCACTTGCTTAAGTATAAGGTTAAAGGTAATTAAAATTGCGAACATAATATGAATAGGGCCATGGGTAAAGCCAGCGTCTATGTCGTAAATAGATAAGCCAAACAAAACAAATAATACCACCATAAGTATTTCAATGAGTTGATTAGAATAAAAGCTCAGACGGCCTTCACTTTTATGATCTTTTTTTATACTAATGGCACAAAAAAATGGAATAACTTTAATTTTAAATACCGCTTTTTTTTCTACGTAGTTTTCGCCAAGCGTATTAAGTTGCTGGCGCAATTGGTCAATCATGGTGTGCCCTTAAGCGCAATAGTTTAAATTAGTTAGGGTAAATGCTCATACCAATAGTAAATATATGGCATACAAACACCACAGAGGTAAGTACAAAACGCATTTTTTGATAATCTTTATGGTAACTTTGCCATTGCGGTGAGGCTTTTTCAAAAATAAGCACCAACCAAAAGCTTACCGCTAACCACGCAAGCGCCCATTCAACTGGTAAAAATGATAAAAACGGTACAGGTATAACTACAATAACTGCTTTTATAGCATTACTGTAACTTTGCTCACCAGCGCGCCATAAGTTACCCGCCATAAAGGCTAAAATAGCAATGCTGTAAAAAGTAAAAAACTCTAAGTTTACACTGTTACTGCCAAACATTAGTGGCCAACCAACACAGCCTAAAAATGGGAGCAAGCCCAAGTAGCCTAGTTGTATGTGGTTAATAAATTTTTCCATAACAGCACGCCTCGTTTATATGGTGAGTATTTAGCGCGGCTATTGTAACAGTATTACTAATAGCTACCTTAAAAAATTGCGTATAAAAGTAATTTGCCAAACCACCATCTTAAAAACTGATTGAATCAATCTAAACAATCAATTTTATTTAAATCTTCATAAGTCTTATAGTATTAATCAAGCCAACGCAGAAGGTCGTTTAAAACGATAGCGTTGATTACTTTTTAAATACATTAAACAGAAATGAGGAAATACCATGAGCACTTCATTAATCAACACAAAATTACAACCATTCAATGCAACCGCTTACCACAACGGCGACTTTGTAGAATTATCTGAAAAAGACGTACTTGGTAAATGGTCTATTTTCTTCTTTTACCCAGCAGATTTCACTTTTGTATGTCCAACTGAACTTGGCGACATGGCAGATTATTACGCACAATTACAAGAAATGGGCGTAGAAGTTTATTCAGTATCTACCGATACTCATTTTACTCACAAAGCATGGCACGACACGTCAGACACAATAGGTAAAATTACTTACCCTATGATTGGCGACCCAACAGGGCGTATTACACGTAGCTTTGGCGTAATGATCGAAGAAGAAGGCTTAGCACTTCGCGGAACATTTGTAATGAACCCAGAAGGCGAAATTAAAATTATCGAAACTCACGATTTAGGTATTGGCCGTAGCGCTAAAGAACTTGTTCGTAAAGTACAAGCTGCACAATACATTGCAACTCACGACGGTGAAGTTTGCCCTGCATCTTGGCAGCCAGGTGAAGACACACTTGCACCTTCACTGGACCTAGTTGGTAAAATCTAAGTACTCGATTTACCAAGTAAGGGCAGGTAACTGCCCTTAAATCAACGAACATCCGTTTGTTGGTGCCTCCTATATCAATATACTTGTTTAAGCACATGCATTATTTGGCATGGGAGGCTTGCTGTTTAAATTTTCTAAAAGGGTTAAGCCATGTTAGATAACAACATAAAAAATCAATTAAAAAGCCATTTTGAATCGCTTACTCAACCTGTTGAGCTGCTTATCGCCTTGGACGACAGCAAAAAATCAACAGAAGTAGCAAGCTTAGCAAACGATTTAGCCTCACTAAGCGATAAATTTACGGTAATAAACAACCCAGACACAAGCGCGCGTCGTCCGTCAATGGTTGTACATTCACCTATTAAAAACACCCATATTACGTTTGCGGGTGTACCTATGGGCCACGAATTCACTAGTTTAGTGTTAGCGCTATTGCACACTGGCGGGCATGCCAGTAAAGCAAAAGCCGAGGACATTGAACAAATAAAGTCGCTCGACCAAGCGCTTAATTTTGAAGTGTATATAAGCTTAAGTTGTCAAACCTGCCCACAAGTAGTGCAGGCTCTAAATACAATGGCAGCAACGAATAATAAAATTAAAGCCACCATGATAGATGGCGCGTTATTTCAAGGCGAAGTAGAAGAGCGCAACATTTTAGCTGTACCGGCTGTTTATTTAAATGGCGAACCATTTAGCCAAGGTGCACTAAGCTTAACCGACATACTCAATAAAGTAGATAGCAAAGGTGCAAAGCGCCAAGCTGAGTCGTTAAGTAAAAAAGAAAAGTTTGACGTGTTAGTTATTGGTGGTGGGCCTGCGGGTGCATCGGCTGCTATTTACTCAGCACGAAAAGGGTTAAACACCGGTATTGTTGCAGATAGATTTGGCGGACAAGTAGCCGATACTTTAGCAATCGAAAACTTTATTTCGATTAAAGCCACCGAAGGGCCAAAACTGGTAGCACAACTAGAAGAGCACGTTAAAGAATACGATGTAGATGTAATGCATAATCAACGCGCAGCTAAGCTTAGTCGCAATAATAATGGTTACGAAATTACTCTAGAAAATGGCGCGGTACTGAGTGCCAAGTCGCTGGTACTGGCAACAGGCGCACGCTGGCGCGAAATGAACGTGACTGGCGAGCAACAATATCGTGGCCACGGTGTGGCATATTGCCCACATTGCGATGGGCCCTTATTTAAAGGCAAACCGGTTGCGGTAATTGGTGGCGGTAATTCAGGTATAGAAGCCGCGATTGATTTAGCCAATATTGTAGAGCATGTAACGGTACTTGAATTTGCCGATACATTACGTGCCGACGAAGTACTTATTCGCAAAGCTAGCAGTATGGCTAATATTACTATTATTAAAAGTGCACAAACAACCGAAGTACTCGGCGATGGCAAAAAAGTAACCGGTTTAACTTACACCGACCGCGTAAGCGGCGACAGTAAGCAACTCACTCTTGCGGGCATATTTGTACAAATTGGTTTAATACCAAATACAGAATGGCTAAATGACAGTGAGCTTGAACTGAGCAAATTTGGTGAGATTTTAATTGATGCCAAAGGCGCAACATCACTCCCAGGCGTTTATGGCGCGGGGGATGCAACCAATACGCCATTTAAGCAAATAATAATTGCTATGGGCAGTGGTGCAACAGCCAGTTTAGGTGCGTTTGATTACTTAATTCGCCACAGCGATGAAACAGAGCAAGCTTAATTTAGTTAATCTGCATCAGGTTAGTTAAAAAACGTCTCTTGATATAACAGCAAAAATACACCCATAGCTGTTTGTTCACCCAAGCCGCCCTTCTCCAAAGGCGGCTTTTTTTATATTTAATTTAGGGGTTAAATAAACACTGATTATTTTTGTTTTTTAACATGCCGCGTTTATAAGCTGTATGTTACTTAACCCTGGTAATGCCGACTATTATACACACAGCTCCACCGATCATACCGGCCCATGCTTCTATTGGCGTGTCGCCACTTAGCGCGCGGCTAACTTGTGAGCCAGCTGCTTCATAAACATCATACCCCCAAATAGCCAACGCAACGCCAATAATAATAAGCACAATACCAATCACTTTGTTATTCATAATAGATCCTTGTTTTTAGAGAATTAGTTAAAAATACTTAGTAAATATACTAGTTAAATAATAGTAAATAAGCTAACGCAATTTATGATTATTTAATAGGTTGAATTTGGTGTGTACTCTGGATTTATATCGCCGCCTACTTCCTCAGGATCTACATCGTTTATGAGAAGTGTTTCGCGCACGGCTTCAATATGATCAAGTACGGTTTGATAACGCTCGCCGTACTCGTATTTAGTCACCTCGATTGCTTTAGGCATGTAGGTAAATGCTATTTTAAGTGCGTGGAGTGCTTCTTGATTTATTTTTTCGTTCATTATTTTCTCTCTTAAATATGTTTTAAACGTAAGCTATGGTTAATAAAATAACACCAAATACAATGCGGTAAATACCAAAACTTACAAAAGTAAAGTTTTCTAAAAAGCGGATAAATAATTTAATTGTAAAATAGGCCACTATAAAAGAGGTAACAAAGCCTACAGCAAGGGCGGTTAAATCGTCAAAAGTAAATAAGTCATAATGCTTTAGCAAATCATACCCAGACGCTGCAGCAAGTACAGGTAAACCAAGTAAAAATGAAAATTCAGCACTGGCTTTGCGGTTTAAGCCACACAACATAGCACCTACAATAGAGCTACCCGCACGGCTTGTACCAGGAATAAGTGCAAATACTTGGGCTATACCAATCCATATTGCTTGCTTATAAGTCACTTGAGTAACATCGGTAGTGGTGCAGTTTTGTTCTTTATAATTGCGCTCTAGCAGTAAAAAAATCACCCCACCAACAATAAACATTACTCCCACAACAGGTACGTTAAATAGTGCTTTTATTAGGTCACTAAAAATGAAAGCAATAATGCCTAACGGAATAAATGCGATGGCTACTTTTATCCATAAGTTAAGATGTTTTGGAGTGAACTTATCTTTATAGTTGGCTAGTACCGCTAAAATGGCGGCTAATTGAATAATTACGCCGAATGCTTGATTAGTAGCCGTTGCTTCTATACCCAACCATTGCGCTGCTACAATAATATGCCCGGTTGACGAAATAGGTAAAAACTCAGTAATACCTTCAATAATACCTAAAATAATTGCGTTAAAAATGTCCACGTTCAATGTGTTCCTAAATACTTAATAAAAAATACAATGGGAGTTGCTAATGCTCATAATATTTCATGAGAAACAATACATAACTCACTTATCAAAATTCCGCCATAGGATAAGAGCTTATTAACAATATCTAAAGTGTTTTAATGTTTATTTAAAATAAAGGGCAGTAATTTTAAATATACAGCTTAAGTTAGTTTTGAATTAAGCTAAAAATGCTTTTGCGGCGTCTACACCCATTTGGTAGCCAGTGTTAAGGGTTGCAAGCTTTTTAGTGGTACGGCCCACTTTAAAATTAACTGGTGGCGCTATAATATTTACCCGGCAATCAGCGGGTGGGTTATTAATAAAATCAATACTTTGATTATAAACATCGGCTCTGGTGAGGGTTGTGTTAATAAGTGCCGGGTAGTTTTTATATATTTGTTTAGTTAACCATGGTGCTTTACTTGGCCTTTTACGATAACCCAAAGGCTGAGATAAAATAACGGTTATTTCACGTGCACCCATTTCATACGCTTTTATAACGGGAATAGAGTCGGCTACGCCGCCATCGGTCATGGCTATATTATTAATTATTGGATAGTCGCGATACGCAATAGGAATAGCACAAGACGCTTTTAATTGCTCGACCATATCGGTGCTGGTGGCTTTTAAGTAATGGGCTTTACCCGATTCGATAGCCGTAGTAACAATATAAAAGTCTGCCGGGTTTTGCGCAAACACTTCGGTGTTTAGCCGTATTTCACGAATGGTTTCTTGCCATAGCCAGTCTAAATCAAATAAATGGCCACCCTTTATAAAGCGCGCAAGATTAATAAACTCAGGACGACATGAATAGTCGGTGATCACTTTGTAATTGCGCATTGGTTGCTTGCATAAATAGGCGGCTACATTTGTAGCCCCTGCAGATACGCCAAAATAACGTGCAAATGGTTGATAGTTTTGTTTTAAAAACTCATCAAGTACACCGGCTGCAAAAATACCGCGCATTGCCCCCCCTTCAACAACCAAAGTGTGTTTATGTTGATTTGTCATAACGATATATTCCTTACATCATTTTTTAATGCTATCAACTTAGTTAGCAAAGTGCGAGGGAGGAGGTAGGCGATTATTTATTATAAATACTCAACAAAATAAACGGGCAGTGTTTAATTGCCCGTTTATTGTTATTTTAACTGTTTAGAAAAATATAATTGCTGTAGGTTTTTAAATGCTTTGAACCCACATTACACCAACTTCTTTTTTAGTTACTTTAACTTGCGTACCGGCGCTAATGGGCTGTTTGCTTTTAAGTTGCCAGCTAATGCCAGAATACTGATGAGTACTTAACCCTTCAATAGTCACATCTTGGTTAAGTACAAAAGTCAGCTCTGCAAAGTCGCTATTAACTGGTTTACGCTCAACATTATTTTGCATCCGCTTTAGGGGCTTCCAAAGCAATATAGAAATTGCAGCTGTTATTAGAGTATTACTCCAAAGCGCAGTAGTCATAGAGTCGGCTAATATTCCCATACTCATGAGCAGCCCGGTTATAAATAACGATAAGCCAAAAAATAACAATATAAAGGTAGAGAGCCCCAATACGGCTACTTCTATGATCAGCGCAAGAACCCCAAGTACCATTAAGGTTTGTGGTAAATTTTGGGTAATAAATTCCATACCGACTCCTTTATTTAGTTATTAGCCTTGATGCTTTTTATTTAAGCTATTAATAATGGCCATACCTTGTGCAACCATTGAGCTTGCATCGGTGGCATTATCAGGAAGCAATACAATTGATGACTCTCTGGCAATGGCTTCTTTTGCAGCTATTGCTTTAGTTGCTAAATCAAGCTGAATTGCTTTTTGACCTTGCTCTGTATCGGCAGCTTCACCCACTTTACGCAGGGCTTCGGCTTGTGCTTCGGCAACTGCAATAATTGCTTTTGCTTCACCTTCTGCGCGTAAAATTTGTTCTGCCTTTTCACCTTCAGCACCTAATACCTGTGCTTGTTTACGCCCTTCGGCCACATTGATATTGGCTTGACGGTCACCTTCAGATTCAAGTATTTGTGCGCGTTTAACTCGCTCTGCTTTCATCTGTGCTTCCATCGCTTCCATTACAGATTGTGGTGGCACAATATCTTTTATTTCGTAACGTAATACTTGAATACCCCAAGGCTCTGCCGCTTGGTTGATAGAAGTTACAATATTAGTGTTCAGTACGTCACGCTCTTCAAAAGTTTTATCTAATTCCATTTTACCAAGCTCAGAACGCATGGTTGTTTGCGAAAGCTGAGTTACAGCAAATATGTAATCATCAACGCCGTAGGTTGCTTTATATGGGTCAAGCACACGGAAATACAAAACACCATCTACAGTAAGCGAAATATTATCTTTAGTGATTGCCGACTGTGAAGGCACGTCTTGTGCTTGTTCTTTTAAACTGCGATCTGCAGCAATACGATCAATAAATGGGATGATAAAGTTTAGACCTGCTTCTTTAGTTGATTGATACTTACCAAAGCGTTCTATTAACCAAGCGCGGTTTTGTGGTACAAATTTAACACTACTTTTTAGCAGTACTAAAACAAAAATGAGTAAAAATGCTTCAACGGTAAATATTGTATTGAGCACTTGTGCAATCGGGTCCATGTAAATATTCCTTCTAATAATAAAGAGTTAACAAGTTGAATTGTTAGTGTTGTTTATAATTTCAACGTTGCTAGAGTAACATTACTGATGTGGTTTCACTATAAAATAGTCAGGGTCTGTTGATCTTTCAAGGTTAAATTTACAGCAGTGTGTTTGGTATTTAGGCAAGGCAGAGCCTATGTGGTGTGGTTATTCCCCATAAATAGGCGATAACGTAGCATCAATGCCAAACATGCGCTGCCCGAAGGGTTCTGCCTAGGGGCGATTGACTCTTTGTTACTCGGTTTTCACTTAGCCCACTAGGTTACAAACCTCGCGCCGTGATTAAATCGCCCCTAGTTTGAACAAATTTTAATCCGCAAGGGTCAACAGACCCTAGTAAGGTGATATTCAATTACTTTCAAAAAACTGACAAATTTTATTACGGCCCGTTTCTTTAGCTTCATATAAGGCTGCATCAGCATTATTAATAATTGTTTCGGGGCGGGTGTTTTTAGTTGGATATGTGCTATAAAAGCCCACGCTAAGTGTGAGTGTTTTTGCAACACTAGAGTCGCTATGTACTATGTTTAGCAGCGCTATTTTTTGTTGTAATAATAATGCAAATTGATGGCACTCTGCTGCGTTAAGCGAAGGCAAAATAATTGCAAATTCTTCCCCACCATAACGCGCAGCTAAATCACCTTCGCGCCTGCAAAGTTTATTTAGTGTTTTAGCAACTTGCTTAAGTGCGTCATCGCCTTTTTGGTGGCCATAATTGTCGTTATAGCGTTTAAAAAAGTCTATATCGCACATAATTAAGCTAAGTGAATGCTTATTACGAGCACAACGTTGTATTTCACTTTTAAGTGTTTCATCAAAACAGCGGCGATTGGCAATATTAGTTAAACCATCGGTATTAACTAATAAACTTAATTTTTGATTAGCAGTAATAAGTTGTTGCTGGGCTAGTTGCAGCTTTTTTTTGTAATCTATATTTTTTAATGCGTTGGCAATTATTTCGCCCACTAATTTTATTCTGATCAGATCAATGTGTGTCCATGCGCGCTTAAAATTAACACAGTCACAGCCTATAAAACCAATAAGCTCTTTATCAAAAAGGAGCCCTATGCATAAAACAGATTGTATTTTTTGTATCTGAAACTCAACTTTTTCAGCGTTTGCTGCTTGAGGTAATTTTAAAACATCGTTTACCTGAAACAAATGCGTAGCGTTCATTACTTCAAAAAAGTAGGGTAGCTCGGTTTTTGGCACATTTTGTAATCTTTGTTTGAAAGGTTCAATGCCTTCATTCACCCATTCGTGGGTGTTAGTAATGGTTTCGTTGTCGGTATTAAATTCAAATAAATAACTACGATCGGCAGCAAATGCAGTGCCAATGGCTTTTAACGCAAAATTAATATGCAAATCTATATCATCATTTTGTATGTCGATTAAGTCTGTTGATATTTCAGAAATAACCCGATCAAAATTATAGAGCTCAATTACATCGCTTTTTAAAGGCTCTAAACACAACATAGAAACAGAATCAGATAATTGGGTAAGGGCGATATTTAACGGTATGCTTTGTTGTTGTTTTTTTAGCTGTATATTAGTGCTAGTTTTTGAATCGAATAATGACTCAATAGCAATATGTTTATTATTATGCACGCTCAGGAGGGTGACAGCATTAAATGCAGTGCTATCTAAATTGTCGCAATGCTTTAAATCAAATAAAATTTGCGCCGCAGTATTAACACAATAAGTATTATTTTTATTGTCGTATAATAAAATAGCTAAACTGAGTTTATTTAAAACCTGCCACAATTTTAGTATTGAGTCATCACTCACTTGTTTCTCCAAGCTAAACATTAAACGTTATTATTTTTATAATATATTGTTATTTTTATACCTTTTTAAATACTTTTAGTACAGAAGTTTCTATTTTCCCAATTTTTTAGTGCGTTTATTAGGTTTACGTATTATAATTGATACTGTATATCATTACGTATTCCCCGTTGAGCTTTTTCGAAGCTTACTTTGTTTTAAGTATAGGTACTTAAGTATTTCATGACCGAAATAACGACACATAAAGCTTCCCGTCGCCGTTTATTAATTGCTTTGGCGATCACCTGCTCTTTTATGGTTATTCAATTAATAGGCGCATATTACGCCAACTCACTAGCAGTATTAGCCGATGCAGGGCACTTGTTTGTTCATAACAGCTCTTTATTTATTGCTTTAATTGCCTCGAGCTTGGCGATTCACTTTGCTAAAACCTATAACGATGGCTATCAGCGTGCTGAGTTAGTAGGAGGCCTTATAAATGGCTTTTTATATTTAGCAATTAGCTTGGTTATATTGTATGAAGGTGGCGAGCGTTTTATGCACCATCATGAAGGCAACGAACTTGAAATAAATAGCTTTTTAATGTCGGCCATTGCCGCGCTTGGTTTTTTGTTTCATGGTGCCGCTGCTTGGGTGTTATATAAAGGCCGTAAAGCGAGTATTAATGTATATGCGGTGTTTTTACACTCGTTTTTTGACATTATATCTACTATTTCTACTTTTATAGCCGGAGTGTTAATTTACCTGACTGGTTGGGATATTATCGATATTTTATCGAGCATGTTAATTGCTTCATTCGTTTTATTCACCGGTATTAAGGTTATTATAAGTTGCGTTAAAGGGCTGTACATAAATAAAGATAAACTCCCTAAAGTAGCTAAAGTTGAGCAAGCAATTACCACAATTCAGCATGTAAAAAATGTGCATAATGTAACTGTAGTACGAAAAGATAAAACGGTAATAGTGGGTGCGCATATAGTGCTAAAAAAACACTGCACCATTGAAAAACACGATAAAGCATGTCGCTTAAAGGTCGAAAACCTGTTGCGTTCAAAATTTAATGTAACAAATAGTGTGTTACAAATTGAAAGTAGTTGCAGTAGTGTTAATTAAACTTGGCAAATTGCAGCATATGGCTTAGTTTAAGCTATATGTAAATAATAGCTGTTGTAGGAACAAATTGAATCAACAGCAATTTATTGGAATCTAATTATGCCTTTACTAGCAAGTAAGCATCGCTACTTTAACTTTATTGTGTCGTGTTTATTTGGTATTACCGCTGCTTTTGTAAATACCCTACCAATCTTATTTATTAATAGTTCTGAGTTTTTATTAGGGCAATTTTTTGTTCTTTTAAGCTTATTATTATTTGGCTGGCGCTATTCGTTAGTTGTGTTTACTTTAAGCACCCTAGGCATATTTTATCGTTGGGGGCATGCTTGGCCTTCAATCGTTTTTGGTTTAGAAATACTATGGGTGTACTTTTTTTGTCTGCGCTATTCTAGGCCTTTATTTTTTAGAGGAATGCTGTTTTGGCTTGTAGTAGCAATGCCATTACTGTGGGGGTTTGGGCATTACTTTCTTAATATTAGCTTTTTACCTTTGGTTACTGCGCTTGCTAAATATTGTTTAAATGCCGCCATTTATTTATGCGTAATTGATTTATTTAGTTTCTTTTTTAATCGCCATTCTTGGTCTCGCCATTATGGTTCTTTGTATAAAATCCTTAATTATATTGTAACTTTGCTCGTTATTTTAGTGGTAGTGCTTACCTCAATTGTGCTTATTAATAACCATTACTCTAGGGTTGAATACGAAATAAACTCACAACTAAACGAAAAGTCCCAACAAATAGCGCAAAGCCTAGATTTATATTTAGAAAACCATCGCAAAGCAGTAATACTGACTGCACAAAATATTAGCGTAGGGCATAGCCCACAAAGTGCTATTGAGCTTTTAGGGAAGTTATATCCTGGGTTTATAACTGCTATAAGTACCGATGAACTTGCCAACGTAAATTACTTTTATCCCACAACGTCAAAAACACAGCAGTTAAAAGGTAAGGCTGTTGCTAATGTTGCTGATCGCGATTATTTTTACCAAGCAATTGATTCTCAAAATGGATTTATTTCTGGTATTTTTAAAGGAAGAGGGTTTGGACAGCAATCAATAGTGGCAATATCGGCCCCTGTTTATAATAACCAGCAGTTTAAGGGGATAGTAGAAGGCTCATTGTTATTTGAAAACTTTAGTGATTTACAACCTACCTTATTTAAGCGCCAAGCCGACTTAATTATATTAGATAAAAGCAATCAGGTAGTATTTTCAACCTTAAATGACTTTAAGCAGATGCAAACCCTTAGCAAACAAGATGTAGTTGCGCTGCAAAGCCTTAAACAAACAAGCGCATTTACAGCAACAAACGCGCAGCAATATTACTCAAAAGACACTACATCGGCATTAAATCATTGGCGTATTTTCACATTAATGAATAAAAAGTATGCCAATAATGTTGCAGCCCAAGCGTGGGGGCAATCTCTGGTGTTGATCTTATTTATAATAGTACTAACCAGTGTTTTTATTACGCAGCTAAGTAAGTGGTTAGTAACGCCGATAATAAAGTTAACCGAGCAAATAGATAACTTCAAAACCGATGAACAAACAGTAGGGTTAGTTTCGCATACTGATACCTGGTACGAGGTTGAAAAGTTACAACAACAGTTTGCAAGTTTAGCCCTTAAGATGACTAATAACTTTAATAAGTTACGTACCGCAAACAGTAAAAATGAAGCGTTAAATAATCAGCTTAAAAACTTTAATTTAAAGCTTGAGCAACAAGTTAAAGATAAAACACAGGAGCTAATTAAAGCTGTAGGGGTTGCTAATAAAGCAAATAAAACTAAGTCATTATTTTTGGCCAATATGAGTCACGAAATTCGCACTCCGCTTAATGGTATTTTGGGCATGACTCAGTTGCTAATAAAAAATTCTAAAATTGCTGCTGATGAACAAAATGAGCTGCAAATGATCCAACAAAGTGCCCATAACTTACTGCTTATTTTAAATGAGATACTCGACTTTTCTAAAATAGAAGCTAATGCGTTAAAGTTAGATGTGCAACCAACTGAAATTAAAAAACTAATTCGCCAATTAGCCACTGTTTTTGATAACTCGGGATTAAGCGCTAACGTTACATTTAAGCTAACTATTGCCTCAGAATTACCGCCATTTATAGCATTAGACTCACTACGCTTTTCTCAAGTTATCAACAATATACTCAGTAATGCGGGTAAATTTACTGACACTGGTTTAATTACTATGGATTGCTTTGTAGAGGATGATTGTTTGTTCATTAAAATTACCGATACTGGTATTGGTATTTCTGCGCTGCAACAACAAAATTTATTTATAGAATTTACACAAGCTGATGTTTCCACTACCCGAAAATATGGCGGCACTGGACTTGGGCTAACAATTAGTAAACGATTAATTGAGCTGATGGGCGGCTCGCTTACCCTGCGCAGTGAAGAAGGGGTAGGAAGCTGTTTTAAAATAAAAATCCCACTCATTCTAAGCCAGGCTCCAGTTAAGGAGATAGCCGACAGTTCTGTTCCTGATTTAGCAGCAAAACGTATTTTAATCGTAGAGGATAATCCAATTAATCAAATAGTAATCACCAAAATGATGATTGCAACGGGATGCGAGATAAAAACGGCAAACGATGGCCTTGAAGCGTTACATTGCTTAGAAAGCTACCCCGCAGATTTGATTTTAATGGATTGCCAAATGCCCAATATGGATGGCTATCAATGCACACAAAAAATACGCAAAATGCCAAATGATTGTAAAAACGTATTAATTTTAGCTATTACTGCCAATGCGTTTGCCGAAGATAAAGAAAAATGCTTAAACGCCGGTATGAATGACTTTATAGCCAAACCCATCAATAAAAATGAGTTGTATCAGTGTATTAATAACTTATTTAAGCCTAGTTGAACAATACTAACAGCGAGCAGAGTAGCTTTGTTTTGGTGTTCGTATTAGAGTGAGCTAGTTACAAGCAGTTAACACTAAACAGGACAGTGGAGGAAGTATGAGCAAAATGAGTAATGTGGATGCTTTACGCAGTGTGTTATTAATTATTGATATACAAACGAAACTTGAGCCAGCCATAGCTGACTTTAGCGCTATTTTAAAGTGCTCATTACAGTTATCGCAAGCCAGCTTAGTGCACAAAATACCGACCCTTATTACAGAGCAATATAAAAAAGGTTTGGGCGCAACCAATCAAACCTTACAGGATGCTTTGCCACAAGCAGATTATTTTCATAAAACCCACTTTAGTGCCTGTGCAGAGCCCGGGTTTTTAGCGCAACTCGCTAAGTATACTCGCCCGCAAGTCGTGGTTATTGGTACCGAAGCGCATGTTTGTGTGTTGCAAACATGCTTAGATTTATTGCAGTACGGCTATGAGGTGATCATTGCAGTTGATGCGATAGGTTCACGTAACGAAAATCACAAAATAATTGCTACTGAGCAACTACGCCAAGCCGGTGCGATCATTGCCAGTACCGAGAGCATTATTTTTCAATGGACCAAGCAAGCAGCAACACCTAACTTTAAAAAAATATTACCTATTATTAAATAGCCAACTTTGTTTGAGCTTAAACTTATTAGCTTGAGTAAATAACAATTAACTAGGTAAATATATTTAAACAAAGTAATTAACTTGTTTGCTTTGTTAAGTTAAGTATAACATTTCAGCATTTTTTGCTTGTTAGGGGTAACCGATGAACTTTTTTAAACTTTAATACGTATTACCTCGCTTAATTTTATTAAAAAACTTAATTTAAGGCTACTATGTCTAGTGTTGCGCGTTTATTTACGGTTATTTTTAGCCTCTTATTTATAGAATCAATAGGTGTTGGTTTATATTTTGGCACATTGAGCGAAGCCTTTATTGTTGGCTTACCGCTTTGCTTATTACCAATTTGGCTATTAAAAACCCAACCTAATAGTGCTTTAACGCCCCACGTAGTCGCTGCTGCCATTATGATGTTTTCTTTTTTACATATTCAACAAACCTATGGTTTGATTGAAGTGCATTTTGAAATATTTATTTTAATGGCAATGTTAATTATGTTTGTACAATGGCGTGTTTTTATAACTGCTATTGTGTTTGTTGCTGTGCATCACTTATCGTTTTATTACTTACAAACTCAAAATACAGGTTTTTACGTGTTTGATCCAGATAGGCTTGCCTTTACAACAGTGCTAATACACGCAGGTTATGCCATTGTTGAAGTGTTTGTTGCAGGCTATATTGCTAAAACATTGCAGCGCGAACGTAGTGCTGGGCTATCGCTAAGCTCAGCGACAGAGCAAATAATGCAAGACCCTAATCATATTAAACTTTCTTTACGTGCTGATGATCAAAAAAGCCAAGCGGTAGCCGGCTTTAATACCTTATTAGAGTATTTGTCAGATGTAATTAAACAAGTAAAAACTCAATCAGAGTCATTAAAGGTAAGCTCACAAGAGCTGATCCAAGTGCACGATGAGTTAACCGAAGGTGCAGATCAGCGCACCCAACAAACCGACGATATTGCAAGTTCTGGTGCGCAAGTTGCTCATGGCTTTAAACTTGTTGAGCAAGAAAGTGAAGTATTAAAACACCAAGTAGATAATATTACTCAAGCTGCGACCAATGCCTTGCAAGAAGTGTCACAAACAGACAGTAAAAGCAGAGAGCTATTAACACTACTTAATCATACGGAAGAGCAAATAAATCATCTTGTTGGCGCAGGCGACGTAATATCGGGTTTACTTAATGAAATATCGGGAATAGCAGATCAAACTAACTTACTGGCTTTAAATGCCGCAATTGAAGCCGCTAGAGCCGGAGAGCATGGTCGTGGCTTTGCTGTTGTCGCATCAGAAGTGCGCTCACTTGCTACTAATAGCCAAGCAACTACGGCTAAAATAGCCGCTACGCTAAAAGATTTGGTTAGCAATAGCCGTACATCTACTCAGTCTATGAGTCAATGTGTTGATTTTGTAGTCGACTTAACAAAAATAAGCACCACGATGAAAGAAAACATTTCATCTATGAGTGAACAAATTAAAGCGGTATCAAGCAGTACTAGCTCAGTGGCTCAAGTAGTTGCCGAGCAAGCGGGTAATACGGCGCAAATAGCACTAAGCACAGACAAAATGCGCCAAAACCAATACCAAGACACAAAAATAGTTAAGCAGTTAACAGCTAAAGTACAGTTAATTGACGTAAGTATTGATGTATTAGAGCAAAGTATTGCAAAATTTAAGTAAGTCGAATTACTTTATTGTAGGGGTTGTTGCCTCGTGGTTTATACTGGTTGTGACTGGGCTGGTGTACTTTCAGCTTGGGCAACTAAAGCCGTTTGATGAATCGCAAATGCTAAAGCAACAAAATTGGTTTGAGCAATTTAAACAACAGTTAGTGGTTAGTAATACCGTGGCATCGCTTGTTATTATTACAGAGCAAAATTGCGGTTGTACTAAGCAAGCACAAGCGCACATTACGACGTTGCAAGCATTTGCAAAAAGTAAAGGACTTGCCGTGCAAGAGTTGCAACTTACACAACAACTTAAGCAAGCCATTCCAGCAACCCCTGCTGCTGTAATTATTGATAAAAATGGGGACTTTGTTTATGCCGGGCCGCTATCCGAAGGACTAGCGTGCTCGCAAGGAAGCGGTTTTGTAGAAACTGTTATTAGTAACTTAACAGCTGGGTTTAATTCACAGTTATTAATTGCTGACACTAAAGGCTGCTATTGCGTTACGAGTACATAGGCAAAGCTTTTATTTATATAGAATAATCAATTGCAAATGAGAGTGGTTAGCATTAACATGCGTTCACTGTATTATTGTTAGTTATCTCTCATGAAATTTACTCTTTTATCTATCGCAATCTCATCAATTATATTTAATTCTGCCAGTGTATTTGCCGCCGAAGAAGCTGAACAATCAACAACAGCACCGCCCTCAACAATACCGCTCAATAGCGCAACGGCTCAGAATAATATTGAAAAAATAGAAGTAGTAGGCCGTGCTTTTTCGTTATATAGGCCAACCGAGTCAGCATTTGGTACCCGTACAGATACCCCCTTAGAAAAAATACCTCAATCGATTCAAATATTACCGCAAGCGTTAATTAGTGACCAAGCAGCACGTCAAATTACTGATTTATATAGTAACATTGCAGGCGTTAATGGCTTTAGCTATTCGGGCGTAACATTTAGAGGCTTTCGTCAAGACGAAATTTTATACGATGGTGTAAAAGGTGACCCTTTTAATGGTTTTGCCGTACCGCAGTTATTTAATATTGAGCAAGTAGCAGTGCTTAAAGGCCCAAGTGGCGCGGTTTATGGTAGTGGTAATCCAGGTGGCATTATTAACTACATGACTAAAAAACCACAATATATTGCTAAAACTACAGTAGAACTAGAGCTTGGCAATGATGACTTTTTTAGTGGTGCTTTTGAATCTACAGGCAGTGTAAACAACGAGCAAACACAAGCCTACAGAGTGGGCGTGTATAAAGAAAGCCAAAATCCGTTTAGGTATAACACCGGCGAAGACAACACCATTATCGATTTAGGTTATCGCTTTGACTTTGATAATGCGTCAAATTTAGTGCTGCAATACACTAATATAGATCAAGACTTAGCAGGAGCCCGTTTACGTGGCGTACCTGTAGATGATAACGGCGACTTTATTGCTAATCGTGAGTGGAACCATAACGAAGCAAGCGATTATCAAAAAGTGTCAGCTGATGTGTATCAGGCAACCTATAAAAATGAGTTAAATGATATATTTAGTACAGATGTAACAGCGCGTTACTTTACTAATACCGAACAGCAAAACTATCACGAACCGCGGGGCTTGTTAGATACCGATAATGACGGTGTAGTTGATTGGAGTGAACGTGAATTTAGAGATCAAGCGCGCGAAAACCAAGGTTTGAGTTTAACTGCTAATTTAATAGCACAAACAACGATTGCGAATATGGAGCATGTGTTTTTAGTAGGCGCAGATTATTATGCTGCTAAATTTGATGCCATATACCGCACCGCCAAACAAGCAAGTAAAGGCGGGCCAGTACCTGGACTATCGTTAATCAATCCGCAATATGGTTTAACATCGGGCGCCGATTACGACTTACAAAGTATAACCCCACGATTTGTTAGCACTGAATCTAAAAGGCTCGGGGTTTATGTGCAAGATCAAGTAGATATTACTGAAAAGTGGAATATAACAGCGGGGCTACGCTACGATCACTTTAAAGATACTGATCAGATCAGCAATACTGAGTTTTCAGATAGTGATGTTACGGTGCGTATTGGCACCAGTTATAATATTAACGATACGTTTTTTCCATATGCGCTTTATGGTACAGGCTTTTTACCGCAAGATGCGGCAAGCCAATCTGAGTTAGTAGGTGGGCCATTCTCCCCAGAAAATAGCTATATTACAGAGTTAGGCTTGCGCACTAAATTATTTGATGACTCCTTGGCGATTAATATCGCGACCTATCAAATTGTGCGTAAAAATATTTTGCAAACAAGCTTACTACAAAATGATTCGGGTATTGACCAGCTAGAATCGCTAGGTGAAGTGCAAAGCGATGGCTTTGAGCTAGAGGTGGTTGGCGACATAACCGATAGCTGGGTAGTAACGGCCAGTTACGCGTATAACGATACCCGTATAAACGAGCAAAGCGAAGGCTTTTCAGCGCAAGCTGCTGGTTCTGATAAGTTTGCCAATGCCCCCCAAAATACTGCAGGCATATGGACTCGCTATGACCTACCCAGCATTAACTCATCTATTGCTGCTGGCCTTGATTATGTTGATCAGCAAGTAAGTTTAGATGGCACCCATGTAAAGCCCTATACCATTTACAATATGGCCTGGAAAACTCAGTTAGAAAACTGGACGTGGCAAGTATCAATTAAAAATGTGTTTGATAAAGAGTACGCATCAAGCGGCTTTATTAATCGCACTGGGCATTTTCCGGGTGAGCCAAGACGTGTTTACTTATCGGCTAAATATCAGTTTTAATACTTAAGCTGATGTGAAATTAAAAGCCCTCGTTTATGGATAATGAGCAGAGGGCTTTTAATAATAAAAGTATTGAGCCTAAATAGTTGTTAAGCCATATAGCCCTAACAGCACAAAAACACTGGCTGCAATTATTCGCACTTTATTTAAAGGAATACGTTTTAGTAGCGCATTACCTGCATAAATAACCGGTACGTTGGCAATTAACATACCCACAGTTGTACCAATAGTAACCCACAATACTGATTGATATTGTGCGCCAAGTAGCACAGTGGCTATTTGTGTTTTATCGCCAATTTCAGCAATAAAAAACAATACAAAAGCGACTAAAAATGCGCCATAGCGATCGTATTTATGGCTCACGGCTTCATCTTTATCAGGAATAAGCAGCCAAAGGCCAACCACAATAAAACTAATATTCACAACCCAAGGTAGGTACTCAATAGCAAAATTACCACTAAGCCAATCTCCTAACCAAGCAGATAAGCCATGATTAATAATAGTTGCGACTAATACACCTAAAATGAGTGCAATTTTATTATGAAAGCGAGCGGCGAGCAGTAACGATAAAAGCTGAGTTTTATCGCCTATTTCCGCAAGGGCAACAGTGACGGTTGAAGTTAAAAACATTTCCATTACAACTACTTACAGGCGGGAGCACTAAACCAAGGCAAATAGCTATCTCCCGCCTTGAGGATAGTTATCTACCTAGGTCTCGCCGATAATGCTTGCTACAACATTACAAACTTACCACGCACGTGAGGTGCAATTATGTTGATAAGTTTACTTGTGACACCAATAATATTAAAGCGTGGTTATTGTAGCGATATACAAGGCTATAATTACTCACTTTTCCAACACGATTGATATTACTAAGCGGGCTACTCCCCTAAGAGACGCGCATTATTCCACAAACCTTTTAGATAGTAAATCTTGAACCATAGATTAAGCGCTATAAGTAATTAAAACGAATAGCTCAAGCGTACAGGTGCTCAGTGGTTGTTTTAAAAATTGAATACAGGGCCTCAACGGACATACAATTTTGGAACATATATTTTTTTAAACAGTCGCTGATTATTTTAACCTGTGTAGCACTGCTTAAAATAAGATCAAAAAATAACATGATTAACTGCAAAAAGTGTTTGATAACCATTACCATTTAGATTAGTATGCACCTACTAAATGTAATTGAGAGTGGTTTGTATTCATGTATATTTGTCTATGTCACGGTGTGACCGATAAAAAAATTGAACAAACAATTGACGATGGTGCAACAACCATGCGTGAGTTAACTAAAGAGCTTAAAGTGGGCAGCCAATGCGGTAAGTGTTGTGGTTGTACTAAAAAGATCCTTAATCGTAAGCTTATTCAAATTGCCGATATAACGGATCAGGTTGCTTAATTAAGTTAAAAATTACATTACAAAATTTAGATATAAAAAAAGCAGCTTTAAGCTGCTTTTTTTATGCGTGTTAATTACTATTACAGCTGCGACTGTAGGTAGTTTTCTAAGCCGGTATTTTCAATCAGTAATTGCTGAGTTTCTAACCAATCAATTTGCTCTTCTTGTTCATTTAAAATGTGATCAAGGGCTTCACGAGTAATATAATCTTTTTTACTTTCAGCCAGTTTAACTGCGCTACGTAACTCATCAATTGTATCAAGTTCAAAGCTCATATTGGCTGCAATCATTTCTTCGCTGTTTTCACCAATACGTAAACGGCCTAAATCTTGTAAATTTGGTAAGCCTTCTAAAAACAAAATACGCTCAATTAAACGA
Source organism: Pseudoalteromonas sp. SCQQ13 (assembly GCF_015864415.1). NCBI lineage: Bacteria > Pseudomonadati > Pseudomonadota > Gammaproteobacteria > Alteromonadales > Pseudoalteromonadaceae > Pseudoalteromonas > Pseudoalteromonas sp. SCQQ13. The sequence continues at coordinate 211,466 of NZ_JADYXG010000004.1, forward strand.
TCGGCGTTTTTCATTTTTTGAATTGATACTTTGTAGTCTGCTTTATCTAATTTACTAAAGCCAAAATCTTTAAACATACGTGCGTGTAAAAAGTATTGGTTAATACCAACAAGCTCGTTAGCGAGTACTTTATTTAGTGCTGCAATAACGTCTTTATCGCCTTTCATACTATATACTCCTACTAAGCCATTTGTGCTTGATGATAATTTTGCGTTCCAATCTTATCAATTAAACCAAGTTGCTGTTCTAACCAGTAAACATGATCTTCTTCGGTATCAAATAATAGTTTTTCTAAAATGGCACGAGATTGATAGTCTTGTTGTTCTTCGCATATTGCGATTACGTCTTTTACGCTAGCTACTACTTCAAGCTCAAGTGTTAAGTCGTTTTGCATCATGCTTTTAACATCGGTGCCAATTAATAAATCACGACGTTTAGTCATGTTAGGCACACCTTCTAAAAATAGAATGCGTTTTATTAACCAGTCACAATGATCTTTCTCTTCTTCCATTTCGTGGTTAAGGCGCTCATAAAGTTTAGCTAATCCCCAGTCATCGTACATGCGCGAATGAATAAAATACTGGTCAATTGCTGCTAATTCGTTGGCTAACAATGTATTAAATGCGTCGATTACTTTTTGATTACCTTTCATGATAGATCACCTTAACAAGTTCAATTGCGACCAGTGTAGTGCAAACTGCAGCTATTGCAAGTTTTCTCTATAAAAATCATTATGTTACTATTGGTTTTGATTCTTATTTAAGTTTGCGTTATTACTTGGTTTGTAAGCAGTTTTTAATTTTTATAATAGGTATTGTTAATTGAGCGAGATGAGGGTTAATACACATATTTAATATAATTTAAAAAGGCATGCTTAACATGCCTTTAAAGTTACTTAAATCAGTTAGAATTGATATTTAGCACCGAGAGTTGCCGTAGTGCCTAGCCCTTTAATATTGTAGCCACCATAAGTATATGATTGCGCACGAGCAGGGTAGTAGTCGCTGTTAAATAAATTTTCGACCCCAAAATAGCTGCTCCATTGTGGAGTAATTTGATATTGACCACTCAAATTAACTATATCGTAACTACTTACAGGACCTTGATCGCCAACGTATTGGCCTTGTTCGTTTTTATCAAAGCGCTTTCTATCGCCAACGTATAAATAGCTAAATGTAAGAGCTATGTCGTCGCTGGCCTGCCACGCTAAATTGGCTGTCGCTTTTGGTGGGCTAATTTGTTTAGCACCTAAGTATTCATCGGCTTGGGTATCTTTACCTTCAACGTAGCTATATGTGGCAACTAATTTAAGTTGTGGGGTAATGGCATAATTTACTAAGCCTTCAAAGCCCCATATTTTTTGCGGCGCGCGTATTGGCTCATAAACGCCTGTTACATCGTTAAATTTATTGCTGGTTCCTAGCTCAGACGTGCTTTTATATGCTGCTACTTCAAAGCGCAGGTCATCAAATTGTGAGGTGAAACCTACTTCGTAGTTATCTATAATTGATGCTTGTGTTTGAATAAGCGCTATATCGTTTACAGTAGCTGCGCGCAATAGTATGCCTATGTCTGATATATCAGAGCCCTGCGAGTAACTAAAAAATGGGCTAAAGGCAGGGCTTAAATTATATTTAATGCCAGCATTGTAAGTTGTTGCATCGTAATCTATGGTATCGCCGCGCACACTTAGTGGTACTGAACATTGCGTAGCGGTTCTGCATAGCTTTAATGTTTGATAGTCGGCTACCGTTAAATCTATGCTTTCTTTTCTTACACCGGCTTTTAAAATAATATCGTCGTTAATTACCCACTTTGTTTGTAAAAAACCAGCAACACTATCCATGTCCATTTCAGGAACCCATATACGGCCATCAACTAAAGGTTGTGAGGTTTTATCGTTTAGGGCATCAATACCATATATTAAGGTGGTTGTTAGATTATCAAAGTCAAATTGGCTATTAAATGTGGCTCTTGCGCCTAGTTTATCTGACTTTATAACAGATTGACCACCGCTATAACCATCATCAAGATTGGCTAAATTAGTTGAAAAGAAAAATACATTTTCTATATTTTGCTTGTACAGATCTAAGGTCATTTGGGTGTTATCGAATAAGGCGTAATCTAGGTATTTAAGAGTAATATTTACATTGCCTTCGGGGCCTTGCGGTTTACCTGGTTTTTGCAGCTCTTTGGGTACGTGAATCGCATAGGTTTTTTCACCTATGTTACCGTCGCCAGTAACATCCCCTAAATCAGTTTTTTGCTGTGAGCTATAAAAGTTATAACTAAACTCTAGTTGCTTATCATCATCAAAATCGTAGCTTAGTTTAGTAAAGTAGTTTTGTGTTTCTGAGTCGGACAAACCATATTGCAAGCCTAAAATATCACCCTCTGAATCACGTTGTACACCGTTTTGCTCGTAACTGGCGCTTATTAAATAGCTAAACTTATCTAAGCCACCATTTATAGCTGCCGATATTCTTGCACCGGCACTTTCATCAAGCTTAACAGCACTAAAGCGGCTAGAAATACTAATTACGCCCTCAGGCTGGCCGTCACTTTTCGCTTGTTTTGTTATGTAGTTAATTATGCCGCCAGCAGCGCCATTACCATAAATAGAGGTTGCTCCTTTAATAACCTCTATGCGTGCAATGGCACTGGCATCTAGCGTTTTTATGCCTAATGAACCGTTACGCAGTGGAGTTGACTGTGGCACGCCGTCAATCATAACTAAAGGTGCGCGACCACGCAGTGTTTGCCCTGAGTTACTGGAGCTGCCGGTGCTAGGAGCCAATCCTGGTACCATTTGTGCGAGTAAGCTGCTTAGTTCTGGGTTTACTTTTAAGTGTTGTTGAATTTGCTGCTGATTTATAACAGTAATTGAAGCAGGAACTTCATCAATACTTTCAAATATACGACTACCCGACACAATAACGTGTTCTAACTGATCAACAGAATATTTGTTTTTACTATTTTCATCGGCAATTGCGCAAGCACTAACAGCGACGCTAAGTAAGCAAAGCGAGGTTTTTAACATGGTAACTCAGATAAATAATTAATTTTGGTAATGATAACTATTAACAATAATGACCACAAGTGTTAATGATAATTATTTTCGATTGCGTCTTTTTAACCAAAAGTAAACACCCGTTACAATAAAAAAGCTCAGTGATAGGGTTATTAGTAGCCATAAAAACTGTACAACTGGCCCAGCAAAATTACCAATATGAAAGGCATATTTAAAGTTCCATGCTTGTGTGGTGAAATTGGTTTTACTGGCGTCAAATGAGTTTAATACTTTACCAGTAAATGGATTAGTCCAAACCCAGCTGTAAGCGTGGCTTTCGCCGGGATTTTGTATTCTTAAAGCAATCGCGTCATCCGCTTTTTTAGGCAGGTATACCCTATATAGCTCACCTTCTGGAAATATGGCTTGAGCATTATTAATTGCTAAATTGTATTGTAATTCGGTATTTTTAAGCACAGGTATTTTGGGAGGCGCAGGTCTGTTTGTTACTTTATTTTGTGTTACCAGTTCTAAAACAGACTGCGTTTGCGTTTTCCAATTAAACGCCATACCCGTAAAGGCAATCAGTATTAATGGCACAAAAAAGTAAACTCCCAACACAGTATGCAGCTGATACAGCAGTACTCTTAGTTTTGCTTTAGGTTTTATAGCTAAACGTTTTATCCGATTTTTAGGTTTTACCCATAAATAAAAGCCTATTAATACGTTTATTAACAGCAGTAATGCACATACCGACATCCAATTTTTAAATGGTTTATTACCGTCACTGCTCTCAAATAATAACCAGCGATGCAAAGCAAGCGTAAAACCATAAATTGTATCTGTACTTTGGTAAGTATAAATAACATTGCTGGTGTAGGGGTTTACGCTCGCGTAGTGATTATTAGCTAATCTAAACTGCCATGCCATAGTAGGGTTTTGTTCAGGCATTAAAAAAACAGTTTTTTGTTGGGTTTGAGTTTGCACACTGTTTATTAAAGTGTCGAAATTTAGCGGTTTTTCTGCAGGCGTTACTAGCCATTTTTCGGGCTGGATAAGGTGTTGTAGATCTTTTGCGTAAATTAACACCGCTCCGCTGAGGCTCACTATTAATAAAAACAACCCGCTGAGTAGGGCAAGTGTCAAATGAATTTTACGTAACCAAAGTTTCAAAAACGGCATCTCAATTGTGAGCTAAGAACCCTAATTGTAAATGATAATGAGAGCAGTTTTCAATTGAAAGTTTGTTTATAAAGCTATTTTTATTATAAATTATTGTGCTTTTCTATTATGCAGTTTTCAATATTAAAATTATGCTGTAAAAAGTGTTTAACGGCTGCTAAATCAAGTGAGTTATGAGCGTTAATCAGCAGTTCGCAATGGCTGGTTTTATCATCTAATTGCCATACTTTTATAGCTATTACTTGCTCTATATTAAAGTTTTTGGTGAGAGCGCATGTAACAGCTTGGGTATCAAAGTTATTAGGCGCAGCTTGCATTAAAATGCGACAGCTTTGTTTAAGCAGTAACACGCCATGGTAAATAACATAAATAGAAATTAAAATTGTCGCAATTAAATCAACTATATACCACTGGTACAAAATAATTAAAGTACCTGCAACAATAACCACAACAGACGCCATCGCATCAGATACATTATGAATAAAAGCTGCTCTTATATTCATACTGCTATTTGCGCCAGCTCGGTAAGTTAAAAGTGCAGTGATTAAATCTATTAGCAGGGCAAATGCAGCCACCCACACTATGATCCAACCATCAATTGGCTGCGGGTTTAAATAACTGCTCATAGCTTCAAAAATTAAATACACACCTATCAGTATTAATGTACTGCTATTGAACAAAGTAGCTAAAATTTCGGCGCGCTTGTAGCCAAAGTGATGTGTGTTATCGGCAGGTTTGTTACCAATTTTACGCGCAACAAGGGCAATAAATATAGCGGCTGCATCACTAAGATTATGCAGTGCGTCTGCCATGAGTGACAAACTGCCAGAAAATATTCCGCCAATAACTTGCGCAACAGTAAGCAGAACATTAATGGCAACAGCTAGCGCGAGTTGCTTGTTACTTTGGCTGTCGTCTACATGGCTGTGTGCATGGTCATGACCCATAATATCCCCAAGTAACTACTTATATTAAGATTGTTATATCACGAGCAGCTTAAAACAGCTACGCGGGGCTTGATGAAACTTAGCTAACTCATTGTGTCTACTTAGGCGTATATTTAGTTAAAAGCCAGGTAGCAGTACTGTTTGTAAAACACATAAAAAATTCATGGGCTTATTAGCGCAAAACTTGCGTCTTAGGCTTTTTAATGCATTAATACATAGTATTAAAATGGGTAAAATTACTAGGTAATTCAGGTATGAATAAAGGTTTGAGCTTCACAAAGCTAGCAGGTAAAGGACAATCTGTACAAAGTAAGCTAACTATAGCCTTTGTAGTTATTGCATTAATACCTTTGTGTTTGTTTTCTTGGCTGAGCTTTAAGCGAATAAATAATACATTAGAACAACACGCCCAAACTGAATTACAACAGGTAACAAATATTGCTCAGCAGTTTAGTCGCTTTTGGCTGGCTGATTATATTAAAGATTTTAAGTTACTTAAAAACCAGTTAACGACTAACTCTGTGCAACAACAAAGTGCAATAACTGAGTTTGTTAATGTATACGAATTTGTAAATAATGTAGAGCTAATAGATAGCGCAGCTTTGCTTGCTACACCTACATCTTCTTTTATTAGCAAAATAGCTCCTCAATCGTTAACTAATATCCATACTAGCTTGAGTGAGCATGCAACGCCTTCATTTCAATCATTTTTAATTGAAAAACAACCACATTTTATTATTGCGCTTGGTATATATAATACGGAGCAACAATTAAGCCGTATTCTTTTAGCCGATATAAACCCCCAGTGGCTAATGAATCAATTAAATGCAATGTATGCTAAAAACAGCGAGCTTAGTTTTAGTTTATTGCCAAGTAATAGTTTGCCTTTATTAAACCAACAGCCATCAACAGAGCAAACATTATTAAATAAAACACAATTAATGCAAAAAACGTTTACCTATAACAACGAAAATAATGATGTAATGTATGGCTTTGTTAGTCAGCTGAATTTTATGGGTGATCAAAGCTGGCTGCTATTAGTGTCTAAGCCGAATGTTCAGGAGCTAACAAATACTTATTCTATTAAGTATTTTGCTTTGGCAACACTGCTTATGTTGTTGGCTGTTTTAGCGTGCTCTTGGTGGTTTGGTCGAGTATTGTTTCATCCATTAAGGCGCTTAACAGCCCTTGTTGATAAAATTACCAAGGGGAAAAGCACCCAAGTACCTATTGTACCCGACAGCCAAGAGTTTAATTTGTTATCGAGTAAGCTGTGTAAGTTGGCCGAAAATAAACAGCAACAACTAACAGAGTTTTATAAACAAGGGGCTGAACTACAGGTTGTGCTAAGGCACTTAGCAGAGCAAAAAAGTGCACTTGATGAGCACGCGATTGTGGCTGCAACGGATTTAAAAGGCACTATCACTTTTGTTAATAAAAAGTTTTGTGAAATAAGTGGTTATGACGAACACGAGTTAATAGGTAAAAATCACCGTATTCTTAATTCGGGCACTCACCCAAAACAGTTTTTTAAAGAAATGTACCAAACCCTAAAACAGGGAAAAGTATGGCATGGGAAAATATGTAATAAAGCCAAGCAAGGTAATTTATATTGGGTAGATACCACCATAGCGCCATTTTTAGATGAAAATGCTAAGCCACAGAGCTATATAGCCATTCGAACAGATTTAACCGCATTAAAGTTACAAGAAATAGAGCTAGAAGAGCATAAAGCACAACTACAGTTGGTAATAGACACTACCGCTGTGGGAATTTGGGATTGGTACATTGACACAGGTAAAGTCACTTTTAATCACCGTTGGGCTGAAATAATTGGCTATACCTTAGATGAGTTAGGCCCAGCAGTAATAGGCACTTGGTATAAGTATGCCCACCCAGACGATTTAATCGTTTCGGAGCAAAAATTAAACGCTCATTTTTCTGGTGAAACAAACTATTACGTCAATGAAGCACGTATGAAACATAAACAAGGTCATTGGGTATGGATACTAGACACTGCAAAAGTGGTTGAATGGAATGATGATGGCTCACCAAAGCGGATGATAGGTACCCATTTGGATATTACAGAACAAAAAGCAACAGAGCTAGAATTACAAAATAGTCGTGACCAATTTGCCTCGTTAGTAGGTAATATTCCAGGCATTATTTACCGCTGTAAGTACGATAAAGTGTGGACTATGCTTTATATGAGTAAGCAAACTAAAGAGCTTACGGGTTATGACGCTGAGGCAATATTAGAGAATAAGCAGTTAAGTTATTTAGAAATAATTTACTCGGACGATCGTGACGATATTGAAAAAACGATTATTAAGTGCATTGACGAGCACACGCCTTGGTCTGTTGAATACCGGATCATAACGCAAGGTAATGAAGTACGTTGGGTAAATGAAAAAGGCCAAGCCATTTATGACACTGACGGAAACGTATTATATTTAGATGGTTTTATACTCGATATTACAGAGCGTTATCAGGCGCAATTAAAAATAACACGTCAGCAAAGCCTGCTTGAATCTATGAGTAAACAGGGGCAAATAGGTGCGTGGGAAATAGACTTAAAAGCGCAAACGCTTTATTGGTCAGACGAAGTACGCGCAATTCACGAAGTGCCAGAGAGTTACTCTCCAGATATAGCCACCGCAATAAATCATTATAAAGAAGGCTATCACAGAGATAAAATTAATGCCCTTTTTGAAAGTGCAATAAGTAGTGGGAAAAGCTGGAATATTGAGCTTATTATTGTTACTTACACTGGCCAAGAACGTTGGGTTAAGTCAATAGGGCAAAGTGAGTTTGAAAACGGCCAGTGTATTCGTGTTTTTGGCTCTTTTCAAAGTATTGATGCACATAAGCGACTTGAACTTGAAAGCGAAAAAGCCAATCGTTACAACAAAAGCTTAGCCATGCTTACTGTTGCACCTGAAGTGCAAAGCAGTGATGTGGCAGAGGTGAAAAAATTAGCCGTTAAGTCTATGTGTGAAGTGCTTGATGTACAGCGCGCTTCTATTTGGATTTTTAACGAACAACGCGATTTAATGATTTGCCATAGTTTAAATATACAAGGGCAAGGTGTTGATTGCTGTAATGCACAGCTCAGTGCAGAGGATTACCCTGCCTACTACGAAGCTATTTATAAACAAAACTTAATAGCCATTGACGATGTTTATAATCATCCCGCTACCGTTGATTTTATTGAGCACTATGCAAAACCTAATAATATAAAATCTATGCTAGATGCCGTTATTACAACCGGTGACGGAAATTTAGGTATTTTATGCGCAGAAACCGTTGGGGAGTTTCGCCAATGGACGCAAAGTGAAGAAACCTACTTACGCTCTTTAGCAACTTTAGTAGGCAGTACCTTAGTGTCACAACGCCGTAAACAAACCGCTGAGGAATTAAAAATAGCCTTGGTTTTGGCAAAAGAAGCCGGTGTTGCTAAAAGTCAGTTCTTAGCAACTATGAGCCATGAAATACGTACGCCAATGAATGGTGTTTTAGGCATGCTTGAGCTTATTCAGTTAGAGCAACTGCCCAAGCCAATTGAAACTAAAGTAGCAATTGCTAAAACCAGTGCGCATTCATTACTGGGTGTAATAAACGATATTTTAGATTTTTCAAAAGCAGAAGCAGGTAAAATTGAGCTAGAGAGTATTAACTTTAATGCCCGCGATTTAATTGGTGAAGTAGCCGCAGCGCAAGCATTAACAGCTCAAAATAAAGGCATAGAAATAATTTTAGATTTGGTTGCCTTAGAGCCATCGCAGTTAAGTGGCGATCCAGGGAGAATACGCCAAGTATTAACTAATTTATTAAGTAATGCCGTTAAGTTTACAAACGAAGGCGAAGTGGTGGTTAGCGCATCTATTGAGCGTATTGAGGCCCAGCTAATGCTGCAAGTTAGCGTAAAAGATTCTGGTATTGGCATTAGCAAAGAAAAACAACAACAGTTATTTGCGCCTTTTATGCAAGTTGATGCGTCTACTACTCGAGAATATGGAGGCACTGGCCTTGGTCTTGCTATTAGTAAGCAGTTATGTGAACTAATGGGAGGCGCTATTGCAATTAAAAGTAATGCTGGCCAAGGGAGTGAGTTTATCGTCACCATGGAGGTGCTAAAGGGCGATCAACAAGAGCGCTATATGCCAAAGGCTAATATTAATGGGTTAAGTATATTGGTGGTTGATGATAACGAAACAAATCGTTTGGTTATTTCAGAGCAGCTCAAGCACTGGGGAGCTAATGTTGAGCTGGCAAATAATGCCGAACATGCGCTGCTAATTTGTGAAAATAGAGTTAAAAACAATCAGGGCATGTATGACATAGCTGTATTAGACATGCAAATGCCCGGCATGGATGGCATAGAGTTATGTGAAGTATTAAAAGCGCATGCAGATTACAAACATATGCCATTAGTAATGATGACCAGTATTGCAGGCTTAGAGGGGGCTCAGCGCTATTCTGACGCAGGCTTTCAGGCTTATTTTCCAAAGCCAGTAACAACCGCCGATTTAATTTCTGCGCTTTCGGTTATTACTAATAGCGAGCAGCACGAAGCACTGCCATTGGTAACATCTGGGTATATTTCATCGTTGCGCAAAGCCAAAACCATTGAGCCTGCTAAAATATTATTGGTTGAAGATAATCCAATAAACCAGCAAGTATCTACTTTAATGCTTAAAAAGCTCAATTGCGAAACAGTCTTAGCCGAAAATGGTCAACGTGCTTTAGAGGAACTCGCAAAACATGAAGCAGGTTACTTTCAAGTTGTACTAATGGATTGCCAAATGCCGGTTATGGATGGTTATGATGCCACTATTGCAATACGTAAAGGTGAGGCTGGCGAGCAGCATAAAGCAATTAAAATTATAGCATTAACAGCCAATGCCATGGATTCAGACAAAGAGCGGTGTATTGCAGCTGGCATGAATGATTATTTAAGCAAGCCAATTGAACTTGATATTTTAAAAGATAAATTAGAGCAATATTTTTAAGGTTAAAGCAGTATGACAAACACAATCGACATTCGTGATGCGCAAGCAAGTGATGCAAAAACCATTTTGCACTTTATTAATGAGCTCGCTATTTATGAAAAAGAGCCACAAGCAGTTAAAACTAATGAACAAGCCATTTTAGATACCCTTTTTAGTGAAGGCGCAACAGCGCATAGCATTATATGCTTTGATGGCGACGAGCCCATTGGCTTTGCTGTTTATTTTTATAATTACTCTACCTGGCTTGGTAAAAACGGCCTCTACCTAGAGGATTTATATGTAAGCCCTGATAGCCGCGGTAAAGGGGCAGGTAAAGCAATAATGAAGCACTTAGCAAATCAAGCGCTGAATAAAAATTGTGGGCGTTTTGAATGGGTGGTATTAGATTGGAATAAACCCGCAATAGACTTTTACGATAGTATGGGCGCTAAGCCGCAAAATGAATGGATTATTTATCGCTTAACAGGGCAAGAGTTAATCGACTTTGCCAAATAAGGCAGAGTGCCTTTTAACACGTTACATAATAAACAGTAGCTTAACCATATAACTCCTGCCTTTGGTTAACTTATATGGTTAAGGTCCGAAATTGGCTAGTAAAGTGTGGCGTATACTTTAAGCTTAAGCTTCTTATTAGTAATTAGTGTGTGCGTTTATGAATGATAAACACTGGCAAAAAGCACGGCAGAGTCGCGATCCTCGTTTTGATTGGCTTTTTTATGTGGCGGTTAAAAGTACCGGTATATATTGTCGGCCAATATGCCCAGCCCCCACGGCTAATGAAATAAACGTTACCTATTATCAGTATGCACATAATGCTGCTAAAGCGGGGTTTAGACCCTGCATGCGGTGTAGGCCCGATAGTGCGCCGGGGAGCTTTGCTTGGCAAGGAGTTAAAACCACGGCACTGCGAGCAAAACAGTTAATTGATCAAGGTGCTTGTTATGATTGCGAAAAACTCGCGGCAAGGTTAGGGGTAAGTAGCCGTTATTTAAGGCGTTTATTTACTCAGCACTTTGGTATTTCGATCACGCAATACCGTCTTTTCAATCAGTGTCATTTTGCTAAAAAACTGATCCAAGAAACCACTCTACCGCTAACGCACATTGCTTTTGCAGCGGGATTTAATAGCATTAGACGTTTTAACGACGCATTTTTACAGCAACTAAATATTGCCCCTTCAAAATTACGCAGCAGCGATAAAGCACCTAGCTCTATTGTAAACTCAACTCTCAATTTAACTCTTCCCTTTAGACCGCCATATAATTGGCCTGCTATGCAGCAGTTTTTAGCAAAACGCTTAATTGCGCCTATGGAGTGGATAACAGCGACAAGTTATGGGCGTACATTTTCAGACGAGCACTGCAAAGGCAGTTTTAATGCCGAGTTTATAGCTCAAAAAAATCACTTTAAAGTGGCAATAACGATTAATAATACGCATTGCTTACAGCAAGTTATTACCAATATTCGGCGAGTACTTGATTTAGACGCCGATATAAATTTAATCACAATGCATATACAAGATAATATTAATAATGCATTTGCGGTGAGCGAAGGGCTGCGCCTACCAGGAATTTGGTCGAGTTTTGAAGCGGGCATTCGCGCGGTACTTGGGCAGCAAGTAAGTGTTACTGCTGCGCATAATTTAGTAACTAAACTCGTTAGTGAGTTGGGGGAGCAGTGCAACGGGGCTGTTTATTTTCCAACCCCACAGCAATTGGTAAACAGTGATTTTGCGTTTTTTAAAATGCCTCAAGCGCGTAAAAATGCATTGTATAATTTGGCGCAGTTTTGCACGTTAAACCCACAATGTGACGATTTAGATTTATGGCTAAATTTAAAGGGCATAGGCCCGTGGACGGTAAACTATGCAAAGTTACGTGGCCAAAGTCAGCCCGATATTTTACTCGATGGTGATTTAGGTGTTAAAAAAGCGCAAGCCGCTGTGGCCGTGTTTAACAGCGATAACTGCGCGCCATTTCGATCATATTTAACTTTTCAACTATGGCAGCAATTATAGTCAACTACTCACCCCTAAAGGGATGAGCTTGTAAAAGCGCTTGTTGACCAGACCACTAACTGAGGATTAGAAATGTTAGTAAACGATAATTTAGATGTAGAAACCTTGGAATGCCGCCTCAGTTCCAAGCTCTTTCGTGGCACTGTAAACAGTCCTATTGAGTTAGGGGCAGTCAACCACGTTGCGAAGCTAAATTATCTGGTCGAGAGGAAGTCGAATTTGCTGTGTGCCTCAAGCACAGTTATACGCACTACTCGAAGGAGATACGCGTTATGTTAGCGTATGTACTTAACAAGCATGGGAAACCTTTGATGCCCTGCAAGGCCGCTAAAGCACGTAAGCTGCTTAAAGCTGGCGAAGCTAAGGTAGTCAAACGTACCCCGTTCACAATCAAATTATTGCATGGGTCGAGCGGCCATACTCAGCACGTAGTTGCTGGCATGGACACTGGCAGTAAACACGTTGGCTGTGCAGCTATCGCAAATGG
>NZ_JADYXG010000040.1:0-4012 GCF_015864415.1 Pseudoalteromonas sp. SCQQ13
AAGAGCAGGGCTAACTATTCCGATTCATCCCATCGACGCCGCTTCGCGTCGATCAATGGGTTTTCTCGGAAAATTTCTATAAAGATGTATTCAATGCTTTGCACAAGCAAAGGAAGCTTTTTAGTTACTGAGATCAGTACACGATGAGTGGTTTTATAAACGAAGAAAATAAAACGGTATTTAATAAAATACCGTTTACTCCGCTGCTACTATTAAAATCAGCCTACGGCTACTTGAATGCCTTTTTCTTCAAGCTCATTACGGACACTTTCTGGAAAAGCGCTATCGGTTATAATTATATCAAAGCATTCAATATCGAGTGCGTGGAAGGTGCCGATCTTTCCATATTTAGAAGAATCAGATATTAAAATTATCTTTTGTGCAGCCTTAGCAACTGCTTTTTTAATGATAACTTTTGGTTCACTCGGCGTAGAAAGTCCTCGTAAGTTCCAAGATGAAGTAGAAACAAACGCAACGTCTATATTCATGCCATTTAAAAAATCGGCCACTTTGCTGCCCACACTCGATTGATTGTCACGATCGACACGGCCACCTGTATGGTAAAGTTCACTCGAACTATGTTTCATTAAATACATGGCAATCATAAAGTCGTTAGTAATAAAGAGTAAATCATTTCGAGGTGCTAAATGACGTGCAATTTCAAGTGAAGTGGTACCAGCATCAAGATAAACCGATGCATTTTCAGGCACAAATTGACTTGCTAGTTTGCCAATTACTGCTTTTTCTGCTGCATTCTGGTGCGCTTTCGCGTCATGAGATGGCTCATTATGTAATATTGTAGTTAACTGCACTCCCCCTGATACCGATAATACTTTGCCATCTTTTTCTAACTTTGCAATATCACGACGAATAGTCATGTGAGATACCGCAAGATTATCAACTAATTCATTGATACTAATAACATCTTGCTGTGAAAGTAATGATAAAATTATTTTATGGCGCTCTGCTGGGATCATAATGGCTAATGTCAGTTATTATTTTGTAGCTATCTTATCAACTCAACCTGCAACTGTGAAGTTATGCTTGTTATTGTTAAATAACTTTATTTTTCTGCAATTTCATTCGTACTTTCAACAATTTTTATATTTTTCCATGCCTAAAATGTTATCAATTGGTAAGTTATGTGAACAAACTGCTTGACGATATTAAAATCCAAACATATAGTCACAACAATTAACGAGGATTAACACATAGAGCCGATATCTCAATAAAGGAAAGTACATGAACAATCAAATACCCTTCAATAAAAAATTACTTACTGGCGTATTACTGGCAGGTCAACTTTGTTTTATAAATAGTGTTGCTGCACAAGAAAATGGCTCAAATACCAATGAAAGACTCGAACAGCTTATTATAAAACAACAGCAGCAATTAGAAGCTTTAAAGCAAGAAGTTAACCTACTAAAAAACAGAAGCAATGATAATGTAGACGTCACTATGCAAGCGCCTGCAATACCACAAAGTAAGGTAGTTCATGCCGACCCTAAGGCTAAAACTAAGCTTGTTGTATCTGGCTGGGTAAACCAAATGCTATCGGTTGTTGATGATGGTGAAAGCGTTGATGCTTACATTGTTGATAATGACTTTGCTGAAAGCAGAATTAAATTTTTAGGTACTGTTGCAGCCAGTGATGATATGACTATAGGCGCAAAAATTGAGCTTACTATTGCACCTAACAAATCTGGTAACGTAAGTCAAACGAACCAAGATGTTAATAATATTTTCGATCAACGATACACAGAGGTGTACCTAGAAAGTCAGCGCTACGGTAAGCTTTCGTTAGGTAAAGGCTTCACCCCGTCACATTCAAGCGCTTTAAGAGATTTATCAGGCACAGCACTTATTGCTAGTGCAAACGTGACGGATCAAGCTGGCGGTTTATTTTTTAGAGAGCGTAATAGTGGCACTTTAACTGACATTAGGATCCTAGATGGTTTTAATAGTTTTGATGGCCTAAACCGACGCAACCGCCTGCGTTACGATACACCTACTTTTAATGGCTTTAGCTTAGCTACATCTATTATTAGCGATAGTCGATACGATGCAACGCTATCGTACGAAGGACAAGCTAACGGGCTTAAAGTGATTGGCGCAGCCGCTATTGCTGAACCTAATTTGACCAATGCTGATTTACAATATGATGGCTCTGTTTCGGTACTTCATGAAAATACAGGGTTAAATTTAACGCTCTCTGGTGGTATGTTAGAGCGTGAAAACCAAGATAACCCTAGTAATCTATTCGCTAAATTTGGTTTAATTAAAAATTATACGAGCTATGGCCAAACCGCTTTTTCGCTTGATTACACACGCTCAAAACACCTACCTAATGAAGGAAGCGAAAGTACAGCCTATGGGTTAAGCACTGTGCAACAATTAAATAAATTCGGTACTGAAGTGTATGCCTCATACCGCATCTATTCACTAGATTTAGATATGGGCAGCGACGTTAACGATATTCAGGTGCTATCTGTAGGAGCAAGGGTGAAATTTTAATGAACATATTAAATAAAAAAACGCGACAAATATTCCTACTCCTTGGCGTAATTATGCTTGCTGGCTGTAGTGGTCTTAAACCTTATCAATGGCATGATGAACGTGAAGAGGGTTTAAAAACAGGCCTTTTTAGCGGCGCTGATGGCGAGTTTGTTATTTTAGATAATACTAACGAAAAAATAACCGTAAAATAAACGAATTCAAAATATGACATAACAAAGCTAATCACACTTTTACCCGTTAAATGTATGATTAGCTTTAGTTAAGACGTGTTGACCTTGGCAGTATTAAGCCATTTAAAACAAATTATATTTACCTCCTTCCATAGCTACTATTTTTAACTACCTATATTCCACATAAATTCACAACACAACCTAATACTTTAAAGTACTAATCTATGACTAAATGGTCGGTTTTATAAGCTAAAGTGCTTGACGACCAAATCACCTTAACATATAGTCACAATAGTTAACTATATTTAACACAAAGCACATACACGTTTAAAACGAGGTGAATAGATGAATGAACAACCAATCAAATCAGTCGCTGTTATAGGCCTTGGTTCCATGGGAATGGGCGCAGCTCAGTCGTGTGTACGTGCAGGACTTGATGTATACGGTGTTGATTTAAACCTTGAAGCGCTAAAAACATTAAAAGAATATGGCGCTAAAGCGGTATCAAGCAACGCGAATGATTTTGCCAAAGACCTAGATGCGGTACTTTTACTGTTAATTAATGCAAAACAAGTAAAGTCTGTATTGTTTGACTCTGGCCTTGCTCGTGCCCTTAAGCCAAACACAGCCGTTATGGTATCAGCTACTATTTCTGCCCAAGACGCTAAAGACATTGCAGCGGGTTTAGCTGAGTATCAGCTTATTATGTTAGACGCCCCGGTATCTGGCGGCGCAATAAAAGCAGCTAGCGGTGAAATGACTATTATGGCATCAGGCTCAGCAGCAGCCTTTACTAAACTTGCGCCTATTTTAGAGGCAACCGCCGCAAAAGTTTACAACATAGGCCTTGAAATAGGGCTAGGCGCAACGGTAAAAATTATTCACCAGCTATTAGCGGGTGTACATATAGCAGCAGGTGCTGAAGCAATGGCATTAGCTGCACGGGCAAATATTCCTTTAAATCTTATGTACGATGTTGTAACAAATGCAGCCGGTAATTCGTGGATGTTCGAAAACCGCATGAAACATGTGGTTGACGGTGACTATTCTCCTAACTCTATGGTTGATATTTTTGTTAAGGATTTAGGCTTAGTTTCAGAAACCGCGCGAGATCTCGAGTTCGAACTTCCTCTCACTAGCACCGCGCTTAACATGTTTACCAGCGCCAGTAATGCCGGTTTTGGCAAAGAAGACGACAGTGCCGTTATAAAAATTTTTAAAGGTATTGAGTTACCTGGTGTGGAGAGCTAATTATGTTACTTGGTGTAATTGCAGACGACTTTACCGGAGCAACCGACATTGCTGGTTTCCTCGTTGAACATGGT
>NZ_JADYXG010000041.1:0-3517 GCF_015864415.1 Pseudoalteromonas sp. SCQQ13
GAGATCCGAAAACAGATCAACTGTTTTTTAAAGAAAACTTGAAATAAACTGCTGTTCGCTGAGTATTTGAGCTAAACGCTTAAAAACACAACTAAACTACTATCATTAAGACATTTATAGCGCTATTTGAAATTAAAGTTATGACAACTACTAATGAATAAAGACATATTTGGATCATCTATGCTAAATAACTAACCAATATGAGAAGACTCGTATTACTTAAAATCATTTAAAGTAATCAAAAGGCGAAAATTGAATTGATCGAGCTATGTTTAATCATAATTTAATAATATTAAGAAGTAAGTTTACTTAGGCCGTAATACTCAACCTTGATATGAGATTCTTAATATAGGTAAATGAGTACACGTTATGTCTTATAATCAGATTTATAAATATAAACTTCGTAGTGGGCCGCTCTACTGGATAATCTAAGTTTTGGAGTTGTATTATATAATAGCTCTAAACGAACAATATATAATGAAGATAATCCTTAACCATGATCTGATAGGCTATTTTGAATGAGTAATAAGTAAAGAGTAACTTGGTAGGGATATTAAAGCAGGTGTTAAAACAACTTATCAATTTAGAATCTATGAGTCAGTACTCGTAAACGATCATAATAGAAGGTAATCACTGATTCATATAGATTAACAAATTTTAGGCAAGAAAAAGCCGAGCATAGGCTCGGCTTTTAGGTTTCTTTAAGACTTACTCTGCAGACTGTGCGTCTTCTTGAACTGCTTCGCTAGTCGCTGGGCGACCAACTAGTTCAATATAAGCCATTGGTGCATTATCACCAGTACGGAAGCCACACTTAAGAATACGAGTGTAACCACCTGGACGATCCGCGTTACGTGGACCGATTTCACTGAATAACTTACCAACAACTTCATTATCACGCGTGCGAGCAAACGCTAAACGGCGATTTGCTACACTGTCAGTCTTAGCCAGTGTGATTAAAGGTTCAATTACACGACGTAACTCTTTCGCTTTAGGCAAAGTAGTTTTGATGATTTCATGTTTCACCAAAGAACCTGCCATATTGCTAAACATCGCTTTACGATGGCTACTGTTACGGTTTAATTGACGACCACTCTTACGATGGCGCATGACCCTATCCTTCTAACTAAACTAATATAGTGATTTAGATTATTCAGCTAAACTTGCAGGTGGCCAATTTTCTAGGCGCATGCCTAGAGAAAGTCCACGTGAAGCTAGCACGTCTTTAATTTCAGTTAGAGACTTCTTACCTAAATTAGGCGTTTTAAGAAGCTCAACTTCAGTGCGCTGAACTAAATCACCGATATATTGAATTTGCTCGGCTTTCAAACAATTTGCTGAGCGTACTGTTAGTTCAAGATCATCAACTGGACGAAGTAGAATAGGATCGAATTCTGGCTTCTCTTCTTTCTCTTCTGGCTCAGTTACATCACGTAAATCTACGAATGCATCTAATTGCTCAGCTAAGATAGTAGACGCACGGCGGATCGCTTCTTCTGGATCTAAAGTGCCGTTTGTTTCCATATCAATGATTAACTTGTCTAAATCTGTACGTTGCTCAACTCGAGCTGATTCAACCGAGTACGCAATACGTTCAACTGGGCTAAATGATGCATCAAGCAACAATCTACCAATTGGACGCTCATCGTCATCAGAGGATAAACGACTAGATGCCGGCACATAACCACGACCACGTTCAACACGAATACGCATGCTGATCTCGCTGTTATTTGTTGTTAAATTACAAATAACATGATCTGGGTTAGCAATTGTTACATCGCCATCGTGCTGAATATCTGACGCAGTCACAGGGCCTACACCAGATTTAGCCAGGGTCAGAAAAACTTCATCTTTGCCTTCTAACGTTACTGCTAAACCTTTTAGGTTTAATAGTATTTCAATGATGTCTTCTTGAACGCCTTCTTTCGCGCTGTACTCATGCAATACACCGTCGATTTCAACTTCAGTTACTGCACATCCAGGCATAGATGAAAGCAGTATACGGCGTAAGGCATTACCCAAAGTGTGACCGAAGCCACGCTCAAGTGGTTCTAAAACTATTTTAGAACGTGTTGGGTTGATAGCGTCGATATCGACTAACCTTGGTTTTAGAAATTCTGTAACAGAACCCTGCATTTTATCCTCTCTTAACTCTTAACTTTACTTAGAGTAAAGTTCGACGATTAGTTGTTCATTAATGTCCGCAGACAGATCTGAACGCTCAGGTAGACGCTTAAAGCTGCCTTCCAATTTCTTACCGTCAACTTCAACCCAAGTCGGCTTTTCACGTTGCTCAGCCAACTCTAGAGCAGCGATGATACGTGCTTGTGTTTTAGACTTCTCACGGATTACAACAGTATCTTCTGGAGCAATTACGTATGAAGGAACATTCACAACACGACCATTAACTAAAATCGCTTTATGGCTTACTAACTGACGTGCTTCTGCACGTGTGCTAGCAAAACCCATGCGATATACAACATTGTCTAAACGTTGCTCTAATAGCTGTAACAAGTTTTCACCTGTATTACCTTTAAGGCGAGCAGCTTCTTTGTAGTAGTTACGGAATTGCTTTTCTAATACACCGTAGATACGACGTACTTTTTGCTTTTCACGTAATTGTAAACCGTAATCAGATAAGCGACCTTTACGAGCGCCATGCTGACCAGGTGCAGTCTCAAGTTTACACTTAGAGTCGATAGCTCTTACGCCGCTCTTAAGGAACAGGTCAGTGCCTTCACGACGACTCAGCTTGAGCTTAGGGCCCAAATATCTTGCCATGTTATTTCTCCTAACCTATTGTTAAACGCGACGTTTCTTCGGTGGACGACAACCATTATGTGGTATTGGCGTCACGTCAGTAATGTTGGTAATACGGTAGCCAGCAGCATTCAAAGCACGTACAGCAGATTCACGACCTGGACCTGGACCTTTGATGAAAACTTCTAGATTTTTTAAACCGTATTCTTGAGCAGCAGTACCTGCACGCTCTGCAGCAACCTGAGCAGCAAATGGAGTAGATTTACGTGAACCACGGAAACCTGAACCACCGGCAGTAGCCCATGATAGTGCATTACCTTGACGATCGGTAATCGTTACAATAGTGTTGTTGAAAGAAGCATGAACATGAGCCATACCATCAGCAACTTGTTTTTTAACCTTTTTACGACGAATTGGTGTCTTAGCCATAATACTATCCCCTTATCGCTTAATAGGCTTACGAGGACCCTTACGGGTACGCGCGTTAGTCTTAGTTCTTTGACCACGTAGTGGTAAAGAGCGACGGTGACGTAGGCCACGATAACAACCAAGGTCCATTAGGCGCTTGATATTTAAAGTAACTTCACGACGAAGATCACCTTCAACGGTGTACTTGCCAACTGCATCACGCAATACGTCAAGAGTTTCGTCTGAAAGTTCACCGATTTTTTTTTTTTTTTCGATACCAGTCGCTGCTAAGATAGCCTTAGAGCGAGTCTTACCTATGCCATAAATAGCTGTTAAACCAATAACTGCA
>NZ_JADYXG010000042.1:0-2581 GCF_015864415.1 Pseudoalteromonas sp. SCQQ13
GGGGGACAACAGTTGGAAACGACTGCTAATACCGCATAATGTCTACGGACCAAAGGGGGCTTCGGCTCTCGCCTTTAGATTGGCCCAAGTGGGATTAGCTAGTTGGTGAGGTAATGGCTCACCAAGGCGACGATCCCTAGCTGGTTTGAGAGGATGATCAGCCACACTGGGACTGAGACACGGCCCAGACTCCTACGGGAGGCAGCAGTGGGGAATATTGCACAATGGGCGCAAGCCTGATGCAGCCATGCCGCGTGTGTGAAGAAGGCCTTCGGGTTGTAAAGCACTTTCAGTCAGGAGGAAAGGTTAGTAGTTAATACCTGCTAGCTGTGACGTTACTGACAGAAGAAGCACCGGCTAACTCCGTGCCAGCAGCCGCGGTAATACGGAGGGTGCGAGCGTTAATCGGAATTACTGGGCGTAAAGCGTACGCAGGCGGTTTGTTAAGCGAGATGTGAAAGCCCCGGGCTCAACCTGGGAACTGCATTTCGAACTGGCAAACTAGAGTGTGATAGAGGGTGGTAGAATTTCAGGTGTAGCGGTGAAATGCGTAGAGATCTGAAGGAATACCGATGGCGAAGGCAGCCACCTGGGTCAACACTGACGCTCATGTACGAAAGCGTGGGGAGCAAACGGGATTAGATACCCCGGTAGTCCACGCCGTAAACGATGTCTACTAGAAGCTCGGAGCCTCGGTTCTGTTTTTCAAAGCTAACGCATTAAGTAGACCGCCTGGGGAGTACGGCCGCAAGGTTAAAACTCAAATGAATTGACGGGGGCCCGCACAAGCGGTGGAGCATGTGGTTTAATTCGATGCAACGCGAAGAACCTTACCTACACTTGACATACAGAGAACTTACCAGAGATGGTTTGGTGCCTTCGGGAACTCTGATACAGGTGCTGCATGGCTGTCGTCAGCTCGTGTTGTGAGATGTTGGGTTAAGTCCCGCAACGAGCGCAACCCCTATCCTTAGTTGCTAGCAGGTAATGCTGAGAACTCTAAGGAGACTGCCGGTGATAAACCGGAGGAAGGTGGGGACGACGTCAAGTCATCATGGCCCTTACGTGTAGGGCTACACACGTGCTACAATGGCGCATACAGAGTGCTGCGAACCTGCGAAGGTAAGCGAATCACTTAAAGTGCGTCGTAGTCCGGATTGGAGTCTGCAACTCGACTCCATGAAGTCGGAATCGCTAGTAATCGCGTATCAGAATGACGCGGTGAATACGTTCCCGGGCCTTGTACACACCGCCCGTCACACCATGGGAGTGGGTTGCTCCAGAAGTAGATAGTCTAACCCTCGGGAGGACGTTTACCACGGAGTGATTCATGACTGGGGTGAAGTCGTAACAAGGTAGCCCTAGGGGAACCTGGGGCTGGATCACCTCCTTATACGATTTAGAACTTATTTGTTCGTAGTGTCCACACAGATGATTGTTAATTAGTGCTTGTCCTTCGGGATAACTAATTAATATGCTCTTTAAAAATTTGGAAAAGCTGATAATAAAATTCTGATGAATAACATTGTTATTTATCAAGAGTTTTCAAAAGTAAAAAAGAATGGTAGCAGTACCATTCAGTGCCATTTAATTAACTCTTTGAGTTGATTGATTGGTATCTACTTTAGTATTCAATATTGACTTCTGGCGAAGTTAAACTGTCACACAACAAAGACCCGTTTGGGTTGTATGGTTAAGTGACTAAGCGTACACGGTGGATGCCTTGGCAGTTGGAGGCGATGAAGGACGTATTAACTTGCGATAAGCCTAGTCAAGCTAGTAAAAAGCACTTGAGACTAGGATTTCCGAATGGGGAAACCCACCTGCTTGCAGGTATCGTTAACTGAATACATAGGTTAACGAGGCGAACGCGGAGAACTGAAACATCTAAGTACCCGTAGGAAAAGAAATCAACCGAGATTCCGAAAGTAGCGGCGAGCGAAATCGGAACAGCCCTTAAGCTTATTATGTGTTAATGGAAGGCTGCTGGAAAGCGCCACGATACAGGGTGATAGTCCCGTACATGAAAAGACATTTTAAGTGAAATCGAGTAGGTCGGAGCACGTGAAACTTTGACTGAATATAGGTGGACCATCATCTAAGGCTAAATACTCCCAACTGACCGATAGTGAACCAGTACCGTGAGGGAAAGGCGAAAAGAACCCCTGTGAGGGGAGTGAAATAGAACCTGAAACCGTGTACGTACAAGCAGTAGGAGCCCACTTGTTGGGTGACTGCGTACCTTTTGTATAATGGGTCAGCGACTTATATTTTGTAGCGAGGTTAACCGAATAGGGTAGCCGTAGGGAAACCGAGTCTTAACTGGGCGAATAGTTGCAAGGTATAGACCCGAAACCCGGTGATCTAGCCATGAGCAGGTTGAAGGTTGAGTAACATCAACTGGAGGACCGAACCCACTAACGTTGAAAAGTTAGGGGATGACTTGTGGTTAGGAGTGAAAGGCTAATCAAACCGGGAGATAGCTGGTTCTCCCCGAAATCTATTTAGGTAGAGCCTCGGACGAATACTTACGGGGGTAGAGCACTGTTAAGGCTAGGGGGTCATCCCGACTTACCAACCC
>NZ_JADYXG010000043.1:0-1523 GCF_015864415.1 Pseudoalteromonas sp. SCQQ13
ACGACTAGTAAAATTTAGCTATTAATTGCAAATTTTAAAAGTGGTGAGCCTCTGCGTTTTAATGCTGCTAAATACGTCGATTCATCGTAGGGTGTATTTGTTTTCCAACACCTAAATACAATCCTTATCCATTTAAATGCCAGTGATCTAATAATGCTGTTGTGCGGCTTACCCTTGGCTTTTTGTTGCTCATAATACGCTTTAGCCCAAAATGAATAACGAATAGAAAAGCCTGCCCATTCTACAAATGTTTGCCTTAAAAAAGTGGGGCAACTATAACGCCAATGCGTCCACATCTTTTGACCACTGCGCTCAATAACAGGCGCTATACCAGCGTATTTTTGAAGCTCTGCAGCATCATTATAACGCGCACGATTACTCCCAAAAGCAACAAGTAAACGTGGCGCGAGTTGTGGACCTGCGCCGGGTAAGCTATCAAATATCTTTTTATCCTGCTGGGCTTTATAAGCCGATTTTATTGCTTTATCGAGCTTTTCAATACCTTTTAATAACACTTTAAATTGCATAATAAGCACTTCAACGAGCATTTGATTAGGCACAATGACTCCTTCATCCAGAGTTAATGGCATTGAATTTTTAATACTGTCTAGTCGTGCATTATTGACCGTGCAATAGTGTGAGTTATGACTCTCAAAAAAGTCGAGTAAAGTCTGTTTTCTTGCTTTTTTAACCGCAGTGAGCGACGGCCATTTCTGAATGAAGTCGCAGAATATATACGTGTCCTTTTCTTTAAACCATTCAAGTGCCTGCGGGTAATAATTCTTTAATGTCGCCGTTATCTTATTGGATAAATCGACACTGTCTTGCACTAAACTTCGGCGATATTCAACAAGCTGAGACAGCGTTCGCATAGCTGCAGGCTCAGGCTCAATGACAGACAGCTTATTCATGTGTAACGTGAGAATTTCAACTTGTACAAAGGCATCTGATGGGTCATCTTTTGCGCCACTGGGCGTAAAAGCCTGGCGGTATTTAGCAACGGCACAAGGATTAACGGTAAATAAAGTAAGGTGGTCGTATTTAGCTAACGCATAAATAAGCGGGCCTTTTTTAAGCTCACAAACAATCGCTATTTTCTGCTCTGGATAACGCTGTTTAATATCCATAGCCCATTCATGCAACGCTTCAGGTGTGTGTTTAATAACGGTGTAATGGTATTTATTAGTGCCTGTTGGGTGTTCACAAATATCATGTTTTTTATCGGCCCAATCTATGCCAATGAGTACAGCAAAATTATCAACGTTATATGCTTTCATTTTATAGCGCCTACGGTTAAAGTTAAGGACGGAATGTGCTTAAATCTCGTTTCTCGCAGGTCTTATAGATAGTCTTGGTCGGCAATCCCTGAGTATGCGTTTTGAAATCGAGGTGCTCTGTTGGCTCGAACGTCTTGTTAAAAACATTGGATGTTTGTCATTCAATATTCGTAACCAACAGAAGCATATTCCACTTAATATAATAGTCAGTTACTTTTAAATTAAGTGGCTTGGTCGAACTATAAG
>NZ_JADYXG010000044.1:0-1434 GCF_015864415.1 Pseudoalteromonas sp. SCQQ13
AGTAATGCCAGTCAGTTAAGCTGACTGGTATTTTTATTTTTGTTAGATGGGTATTTTGATGGTTTGGGTTTTAACCATCTTTTATAGCTTCTTTCTTCACGCCTTTGTGGCAATTTAAAGTAACCTAACTGCTCTATTAATAACGTGTAGTGCTTGGGAATATTCCCAGGTGATGTCAGTGGTATCGTTGCAAAATACTGGGTGACTGCCATTGAACAACTCGCAAAACTTAGTTGATTTGGTAACACACTATCGAGCTTGCTCGCAGCCTCTGTCATCGCTTGTCTTATGAGGTTATATGCCAGTAATATCCCCCATAATTCTTGCTCTATCATATCGGGCCGTTTGCTTCTCAAGGTATATTTACTGTTCAATAGTGTTTGTTTCATTTCTCTAAAGCCAAGTTCTATTTCCCAGCGATAACAATATAATTCAACCATTTCCTCACTGGGAAAGCGCATTGGGTCAATCATAGACGTCAGAATGCGATAAGTTTTTCCTTTAATCGTTTTAGTAACCAAGCGAGCATCAACATGAGCAGGTAAATCAGCAAATTTCTTTCTAGATTGCGGGGTCGACGTCAACCGTATCTGTAAGTCATTCGGGCTTATTTTCTTTACCACTTCAAACTGAAGATCTTTGCGTGCGGGTATCATCCAGTGGCGTTGTTTTCCTGCTTGTTGCCAACGATTTAGTAGCCCAAGAGAATAATACCCTTTATCAAATATCGTTAACGAGTTATCGGGTGTTTGCTCAATAAGCTGTTCAGCGAGTACCATTTCGCTGGTTCTATAATCAGAGAATGCACTGTTGATAAGTTGATGGCTGGTGACTTCCATATGACAAACCATACGTATTTTCGGAAAGATATTTTCACTGCGCCCATTGCTTTGAGCTTTAAATGTTTCATGGTTTTCAGGTGTATCTGTTGTCCGCCAGACAACCCCATCTACAGCGAGTAAATTGAGCCCTGCCCATGTTTCAAACTTATCGCTTTGATAACTTTGCTTTGCCATTGCTAGGAATACTTGTTTAACGGCTTCTGAGCCTAGACGCTGCCTAGCTTGCACGATTGCACTGGGTGCCAGTAAAGGTTTTTTATCAGGTAACATAATGTCCATTTGAGTCGCTATATCCCAAACTGAACGTTGTCTGAATAAGCTCATGCCAATGATTGACCATAGTACAGCCTCTAAAGGTAGACGGCGTTTTCTAATGGTTGCTACACCGGCCTGTTGAAAAGCGTGTTCAATTAATTCAGGGGAGAGTATTTCGGCGTACTTTTCAAATGTGTGAAATGTGTTGCATGCATCGAGGGTAGCAGCTAATTCGTGAGCAAGTTGCATAAAAAATCCTATGACCTGTGATCATAGGATTCTGATCTCATTTTACCGATCGTCAAGCTTTTTATTACTTAACTGATCGGCATTACTC
>NZ_JADYXG010000045.1:0-1221 GCF_015864415.1 Pseudoalteromonas sp. SCQQ13
ACTAGAGATGTTCTTCACATGAGTGTCCCTTCTCGTCCTGCCGCAGCTTTGCTCACAGGAGCCAGAAGACGGATGGCACACCGCTGTACTACAGTGGATGAAGATAGTTTCCTGCAGAGGAGCCAGTGATGTGGGATCCACAAACGTGAACATCTTCACAATGAAGCGCTTGTAGTGGGTTGGGAACTGAAGACCAGAAGAGCCAGTCACTGGAACCAATGTGGTCAGGTAACGGTCATCCTGGTAAGGGCATCCATCAACCAGAAGGTCCCACTGGGGTAGACTGAGTGGATTGGGGGCGGAAGTTGCCCAGCAGTGTCCCAGCATCAGGACAATGTTGGGGTCAGTCCTCTCCACAATGTGCACCTCAACATACACAGGCTCCCGCAGGACTTTTGTGATGGGATAATCAGCATCACTGTAGTAGGACGTGTAGGCCTCATCCCCTTCTGCACACCCTTTGGTGACACACTGACCATTGGCCAGTCTAAGCTCCACCCTGAGGGGTCCAGGGGCAGCTACTGGTGGAGGTGGAGGAACAGTGTTGACCTCCACAACCAGAGCTTCCACAGAAGTGCCAGAGTACCTACACTGGAAGAGAAGCTCAAAGTGACTGTCCCTTGTGATTGAACCAAGTGGTCCAATCCCCACTTCATACGAGGAGCTCATTCTGTTCTCATACACCACATAACCACTGTCCTCCATCACTCTTGTGCCACATGCAGTCACAGGGAACTGGTATACAGCAAAGGAAGGTGTGGACCCCACAGGACTGCAAGCTGGGTCACTTCCTCCCAGTAAACTGACTGAATCCAGACTCAGTCGAGGCAGTGTAACATCTCTAGCCACCACTACCACAAACTGACCATCTCTTATACACTGGACAGTCACGGTCTTCCCATAGTAACACTGCTGTCCACTAAAGCAGCAGTTGATAGCTTCACATTCAGCACTACTGATACCAGGTTGTCCACATTGGATCTGCTCAGAATCAGCTACAGAACATCTGTCCAAAGGCTCAGCCTTCGCTACTTGCTTCTGAAACTGAATCTTCTGAGGAAGCTGCTGATTAGTCTGTTGAACTGACTGCTGAAGCCGCTGGTCAGTTTGCTGGAGCATCAGAGCTGGAGGATTCTGGGACAGTTTACTCCACTTACCCTTCTTTGGAAGAGCATGACAGAGAGCACACAGTGCTAATACCTGAACCAGCCACCAACTTCC
>NZ_JADYXG010000046.1:0-908 GCF_015864415.1 Pseudoalteromonas sp. SCQQ13
TTACGGACAGTGCCTGGTGGGTAGTTTGACTGGGGCGGTCTCCTCCTAAAGAGTAACGGAGGAGCACGAAGGTTGGCTAAGTACGGTCGGACATCGTACGGTTAGTGTAATGGTAGAAGCCAGCTTAACTGCGAGACAGACACGTCGAGCAGGTACGAAAGTAGGTCATAGTGATCCGGTGGTTCTGAATGGAAGGGCCATCGCTCAACGGATAAAAGGTACTCCGGGGATAACAGGCTGATACCGCCCAAGAGTTCATATCGACGGCGGTGTTTGGCACCTCGATGTCGGCTCATCACATCCTGGGGCTGAAGTCGGTCCCAAGGGTATGGCTGTTCGCCATTTAAAGTGGTACGCGAGCTGGGTTTAGAACGTCGTGAGACAGTTCGGTCCCTATCTGCCGTGGGCGTTTGAGAATTGAGAGGGGTTGCTCCTAGTACGAGAGGACCGGAGTGAACGAACCGCTGGTGTTCGGGTTGTCATGCCAATGGCATTGCCCGGTAGCTACGTTCGGAACTGATAAGCGCTGAAAGCATCTAAGCGCGAAGCAGGCCTCGAGATGATTTCTCACTAGAGCTATAAGCTCTCTGAAGGGCCGTTGGAGACTACAACGTTGATAGGCAAGATGTGGAAGTGCTGTGAGGCATTAAGCTAACTTGTACTAATTACCCGTGAGGCTTAACCATACAACGCCAAACGCGTTTTATGTGACAGTTCAAGCAAGAAGTTAATATGACTAAAGTAGATATTTACGCAAAGACTTAAAAAATATTATCAGATATTTTCCAAATTCAGTTAATTTGTAGTGATACGAATTAACGCCCTAATTTGCTTGGTAACAATAGCGTTTTGGACCCACCTGACCCCATGCCGAACTCAGTAGTGAAACGAAACAGCGCCGATGATAG
>NZ_JADYXG010000047.1:0-903 GCF_015864415.1 Pseudoalteromonas sp. SCQQ13
CGACTGGCCCAACAAAAACAGTTTGGTGCCAGTAGCGAAGGCCACCCTGGTCAGGGCGAGTTGTTTAATGAGGCAGAAGCCGAGGTTGAACAACTTGACGTTGAGCCTGCGCAAGAAACGATTGAATACACCCGTAACAAACCTAAACGTAAGCCCCTGCCAAAGAACTTACCTCGTGAAGTGGTGGTGGTTGATATTGCCGATGAAGACAAAGTCTGTGCTTGCTGCCATGGCGAGCTACATAAAATAGGCGAAGACAAGAGCGAGAAGCTTGAATTTATTCCAGCCAAAGTGACCGTCATTGAAACGATAAGGCCTAAATACGCATGCAGAGCGTGTGAAAAGGATGGCATTAGCAACACCATCAAACAAGCGCCCGTGCCGGCCAGTATTATCCCCAAAGGTTACGCCACCCCAAGCTTACTCAGTCAAATTATTACCAGCAAATATCAGTATGGTCTGCCGCTTTACCGCCAAGAGGCCATGTTCAAACAATACGGCATTGAGCTGAGCCGCAAGACCATGGCCGACTGGATGATAAAATCTCAGTTGGCATTACAAATACTGTATGAACGAATGCGAGAAATACTGCTGCAACAATCCGTTATTCAGGCGGACGAGACGACATTAAAGGTTATCGGCGAAGATAAAACCACCTGCTATATGTGGCTGTATTGCTGCGGCACTGACTCACCCAGCAACAATTTACCTGATGCAGGCTACTCCCTTATGCCCAATATCGTACTTTATGATTATCAAGCCAGTCGCAGTGGACAATGTGCGGCCGACTTCCTTGATGGTTATTCGGGGTATTTACAAGTAGATGGTTATCAGGGGTATGCCAAAACCCAGGCGACTCTGGTAGCGTGTATGGCTCACGCTCGCAGAAAGTTCGTTGAAGCA
>NZ_JADYXG010000048.1:0-819 GCF_015864415.1 Pseudoalteromonas sp. SCQQ13
TAATTATTACGCTACGATGTTTGCAACAACGCCAGCGCCTACAGTACGACCACCTTCACGGATAGCGAAACGAAGACCTTCGTCCATCGCGATTGGCGCGATTAGAGTAACTGTCATCTTAACGTTATCACCAGGCATTACCATTTCTACGCCTTCTGGTAACTGTACGTCACCAGTTACGTCAGTTGTACGGAAGTAGAACTGTGGACGGTAACCTTTGAAGAATGGAGTATGACGACCACCTTCATCTTTTGAAAGTACGTATACTTCTGATTCAAAAGTAGTGTGTGGCTTGATTGAACCAGGCTTAGCTAGTACTTGACCACGTTCAACGTCTTCACGCTTAGTACCACGTAAAAGTGCACCAATGTTCTCACCAGCACGACCTTCGTCAAGCAGTTTACGGAACATTTCAACACCAGTACAGATTGACTTAGTTGTATCACGGATACCAACAATTTCAATCTCGTCGTTGATGCGGATAATACCAGCTTCAACACGACCAGTTACAACAGTACCACGGCCTTGGATTGAGAAAACGTCTTCGATAGGCATGATGAATGGCTTATCGATGTCACGCTGTGGCTCTGGAATGTAAGAATCAAGTGCGTTTGCAAGCTCAACAATCTTATCTTCCCACTCTTTCTCGCCTTCAAGCGCTTTAAGTGCTGAACCTTGAATTAGTGGTAAGTCATCACCTGGGAAATCGTATTCTGAAAGAAGTTCACGAACTTCCATTTCTACTAGCTCAAGTAGCTCTTCGTCATCAACCATGTCACATTTGTTCATGAACACGATGATGTAAGGAACGCCAACTTG
>NZ_JADYXG010000049.1:0-791 GCF_015864415.1 Pseudoalteromonas sp. SCQQ13
CCACACAAGGGGTAAGTGACTTTTCCATTGTCATTTTACCCTGTGGTTGGTTGAGGCTGTCACTAAAACCCGGTTTCTCTGTCCCTGTTCTGGTGCGCTGCGAGAGGGAGGACCGCCCGGAGAGGAAGCCCCGCCCACTCCGACCGTTTGGAGCCTGGTTGAGGATGGTAGCACTCCCGTGTGGGTGGCGCCCTGGGGACGGGGATGTCGCTTGGGAGGGGGAATGTGACGAGTCAGCTGCCTCCTCCCTGATTGTCACCGGCACCCCGTCCTAAATCGCCGCCCTTCACCAGGCTCCCGACTGGAGTGGGTGTGTGAGAGGAGGGGCGCTGGACGAGTCAGGGCTGGCGGCGTGTGATGGGGCACACCTGAAGGAAGTGGAGCCTCATTACCGCCGCTGTTTAAAAGCCCAACGCGCCTCTCCTCAGGAGACCGGTCTCTTCCCCGTGCATGCACACTGGTGTCCTCGTGGGTCCAGGAAGGGTGCGTTGAGGGACTCCCGCGCCACCAAGACGTGAGCTGCCGGACCCGCGATCCGGATGGGAACCGCACCCGTATACACGGCCGACGGGCCAGGATGCCGGGCCGTCCATCCCCTACCAGCGCCGCGGCCAACGAGAGAGACGCGGCCGCTAGGAGAAGCCGCCGCCCCTCGCGCCCCGGACCAAGGAGGGGAGCGCGTGCGGCCGCCGGACTCCGCCCCTTGCCTGGACCCTTCCTTGATGAACACTGCCCGACCTACACAAATCCCGCAGCACAACGAGGACACCAGATTCCCTGTTATTTTGGAC